>JAQCKL010000069.1 GCA_027592485.1 Cyanobacteriota bacterium | reverse complement strand
GGCGACGGCGGCGATTAGTCTGGCCACCCTTCTCTTTATAGCTAGGATGGTGAATGAGCTCTAGCTCTTGTAGATCGGCCTGAGGTTCTAAGGTTTCATGGCCATTTTCCCTAAGAGAAGGGTGAGAAAGCCGTCCGACCGCCCCAATCTCTCGGGCTGGATCATTGCTAGGGGACAGGTCTATTCCCCCAGCTTCCCCTGGTAGATGTACCAGATGACCAAGACCACCACAGGTCTGGCAAGGCCGACCAAATAACTCATAAATGTTCTGACCTTGGCGCTTGCGAGTCAGCTCAACCAAGCCTAATTCAGAAAGTTGAGAGATTTGGGGACGAGCCTTATCAGCGCGCAACGCTTTATTAAAGTTTTCAAGAACTTGCAGCTGGTCACGCCGGGAATCCATATCAATGAAGTCGACGATAATAACACCAGCAACGTTGCGTAAGCGCAACTGGCGGGCAATTTCCATTGCTGCTTCACAGTTGGTCCACAGGACGGTTTCCCGAGCAGTAGCAGAGCGGGTAAAGGAACCGGAATTGACATCAATTACCGTTAGGGCCTCCGTTGGCTCGATGATAATATACCCGCCCGAAGGTAGATCTACCCTTGGCTTAAGGGCTTCGCGAATGGCAGCATTGACTCGAAAAAACTCTAATACTGGGATGCGATCGCGGTGGTGGTCGATCAGTACCCCTTGGGGCATGATTCCAGCACCCCAGTTTGCCAACTGTTGCTTGATGCGTTTCATGCCAGTGTGAGAATCAGCCACAATGCGATTTACATCGGCACTGTAAACATCTCGCAAAACCCGCTGAATAAAATCGTCATCTCGATTTAGCAAGGCAGGAGGGCGCGTTGACAAAGCCTCTTGCTGCGTGAGCTCCCACTGCTTTTGGAGCGCTTCTAAATCTTCAATAATAGCTTCTTCAGGAACACCATCTGCCTCTGTTCTCACGAGCAAGCCCATGCCTGCAGGTTTGATCAGAATAGCCAGTGCGCGGAGGCGGTTGCGCTCATTATCGCTACGAATGCGGCGGGATAAGTTGACACCTCTGCCGTAGGGCATGAGGACCAAGTAGCGCCCTGGCAATGTCACATTACCCGTAAGCCTTGGCCCCTTATTGCCAGTGGGTTCTTTCATAATCTGAACCAGCACCTTTTGCTGAGGTGCTAACAGTTCAGTGATTGAGCCCGCTGAACGTTTGAGGCGCAAAGGGCCTAAGTCGGTAACGTGCATGAACCCGTTACGATCGCTGTCTCCCAAATTCACAAAGGCTGCATCGATACCGGGCAATACATTTTCAACGCTGCCCAGGTAAATGTCGCCAACCTGGTGCGTACCAGTAGCAACAATCAGCTCTTGCATCTGATCTTCGGCAAAAACGGCGGCGATTCTATGCTGCTCAGCAATAACAATTTGCTTCGGCATTCAATATCCTCAAAACCCAAATTAAGCCCTTTAAATCCTCCCAAAAGTTAGGGAAAATAAGGGAGAACAAGTATTACTTAAAAGAAATGAAAGGGATGAATCGACCAGCCCATCAACCCTATGGTTACTCGAAACAGCCCAAAGCTTATCTTGAGATCACATACACACTAATCAAGCTTCAACTACTGCTCAGATCATCAGAACACTGACGTCTTTAACTTTGCCAAGACTTTGCCGAATCAATCTAAAAATCCTGACAGAAGTCCTTGACCTTCAAAACCATGCAGCCAACTGAATCGATAGGTGCTGCCCAAGCCAGGATAGCTTAGTCACTTCTGTTAGCCAGCATTATAACCCTAGGTTAGTAGATACACCACCTATTAGACCAATCCTGCTGCATTTTCCCTGATATAGGGCAGCTCAGGAACATTAATTTTTGTAAGGCTAGACCATTGAGATGGTGGTGCTATTTTATTCCTGGTCATTTAGGCCTGACCGTTGCATGGTCAGCATATTGGCGAGCAGCTGCTTTAACCCAGCCTCCAGGCAAGTTTGCCAACTTATACTTCTAGACCTAAATGACGAGTCAGAGGAGTTCGGCGGAGTCAGCCAGCCGCATCAATTGCCCTATTGAGGGCTACTGACTCCCTTGACTGAGCGCTTTAAACGGCTCCTAGAGCTGGGACAGGGCTGGCTACAACTTTAGCTTTACGGGTGATAGCCGCGTGTTGTACTAACAACACCACCATTGGGTAACGCTTAGGAATTTCCCGACGTATCAATCGTCGTACTTCAGTCTCCAGCTTGGGTTGCAAGGCTTCAAGGTCTAAATCGCCTGCTTTTCGGCGCTCTGAAATTGTGATGCCGATTAAGTTGGCAACTTGCTGCTGGAGCCGGGCTGCATCTACGGCCTGGGCGATGCCTCGTAAGTTAACGGCAGGCTCGGTTACTAAAGCGCCATTATTGTCAAATGTCACACCGATGGTGACAATGCCATCCTCTGCTAGCTGCTGTCGATCCTTTAAGGTTGCTTGATCAACAATGCCCTGTCGTGATGAGTCAACCAGTTCTACCCCTGATTGGACCTTGCCATCAATGGCGATGCGGTCAGGGGTCAAGGTGACGATGTCGCCATTCTTGATAATCACCATATTCTCGGCTGGCACACCCATGCTCTGGGCTGTTTGGGAGTGACGGACCAGCATACGGTGCTCTCCGTGCACAGGAAGGAAAAATTTGGGTCGGGTAAGACCCAGCATCAGCTTTTGGTCTTCCTGGGAGCCATGACCCGATACATGGATGCCATGGTGGCGACCGTAAATAACCTGGGCTCCTTGCATCATTAGCTTATCAATCGTATTAACCACAGCAATGGTATTACCCGGAATTGGGTTGGCAGAAAATACAACGGTATCGCCTGCTTTGACCTTGATCTGGCGATGGGAGTCATTAGCAATCCGGGTGAGTGCAGCCATGGGCTCCCCTTGTGAGCCGGTAGTCAGGATGAGTACATCTTTGTCTGCATACTGACGGAGATTCCGCAGGGGTTGGAATCGACTATCTTCACAGTCGATGTATCCTAAATCTCTGGCATGGGCAATCACGTTCAACATGGAACGGCCTACCACAAAAACCATCCGGTTGTGCTTTTTGGCCAATTCCAGAATCATATTGACTCGATGCACGGAAGAGGAAAATGTCGTGACAACGAGTCTCCCTTCAGCTTGTGCGAAAATGCGGTCAAGATTGGGAAATACAGAACGCTCAGAAGCAGTATGGCCAGGCAATTCTGAATTAGTCGAGTCACTAATCAGACAGAGAACACCTCGTTCTCCATATTCTGCGAACTTTTGAAAATCGAAGTGCTCACCATCGACCGGAGTGTGGTCAACCTTGAAATCCCCAGTGTGGATAACAATGCCCACGGGGGTATGAATCGCAACGCTGCAGCTATCCGCGATGGAGTGAGTATTACGGATGTATTCCACGATGAAGGAGTTACCCTGATGTACTGTATCGCGTGGTCTGACCGGGCGTAATTCAGTGCGATCTCGTACCCCAGCCTCTTCTAGCTTGCCCTCTAGCAGAGCCATGGCTAGTCTTGGTCCGTAGATCACGGGAATATCAAACTGCTTTAAATGAAAGGCAATGCCCCCGATATGGTCCTCATGACCATGGGTAACAATCATGCCTTTGATTTTGTGTCGGTTTTCCCGTAGATAGGTGACGTCAGGAAGAACAATATTAACCCCATGCATTTCATCGGTTGGGAAGGCTAAGCCTGCATCCAACAGCATGATTTCATCGTTTATTTCAAAGACGCAGGTATTTTTGCCGATTTCATGCAGTCCTCCCAGGGGAATGACTTTTAAGGCGGTTTTAGATTGTTTTGGTTTCATACATTAATGAACGTGAGTTTACAAGAAAAAACGATGGCAAGCACTAGGGGCAGAGATACGGATGCTTTGAGTCTCTCAATGCTTTGATGTGCTTGGCGGGGAGGATGGGTTAGAGGCAAAAGGGACAGAGAATATCAGCAACCATTGTGAATGGATCAATCGCTAAAACTTCACCTGCATTCAGTGCTGATCACTATGAAACCTTTGGTGGCAGAGTGCTTGATTAGATTTGCGGAGAGCACTTTTACTATCTGGCGCTCTAAAAAGATTTCCAAACCTAACATGGCACAACTTCTGTGAATTCAGCTGCTATGTGTGATGTCAATGAGCTAAATAGTGTTCAATAAAGACAAGGATTTAAGTAGATCTTTCAAGGAACTCTCTACATCCGGAGTAACCGAACATAGGGGAGGACGAACATCGCCAACTTTCCACCCTTGAAGTCTTAGAGCTGCTTTGACAGGAATAGGGTTCGTCATCATGAACAACCCCTTGAAAAGCGAAAATAACTCTAGATGAATGTTCGTTGCCTTGTTGACATGACCCACTTCGAAATGCTGGATCATTTCTTGAAGACGATCTCCAACCAAATGACTTGCCACACTAACGACGCCACAGCCGCCCACTGACAATATTGGCAGTGTCAAGGAATCATCACCAGAATAGATCGAAAATCCTGGGGGAGTTGAAGCACAAATCTGACTCACATGATCTAGGTTACCACTGGCTTCCTTAATCGCCACAATGTTGGGAATTTCGGCAAGCTGGGTGATCGTCTCCAAAGCCAAGTTTGCACCGGTGCGTCCAGGAATGTTGTAAAGCATCATGGGCAAATCAGGGCTGGCGGCAGCGATCGCCTGAAAGTGCTTCAGCAGACCTTCCTGGGGAGGTTTGTTGTAATAGGGCACAACCTGAAGGCTCCCATCTAGGCCGAGCTTGGCAGCCTTACTCGTTGCCGAGATCGCTTCTTGGGTCGAGTTCGAACCTGTTCCAGCAATTACCTTGGCTTTGCCTCCTACAGCTCCCTGGACAGCGCTGAAAAGCTCAAGCTCTTCCTCCCAGGTTAAGGTGGGTGATTCCCCCGTTGTCCCGCACACAACAATGCCATCGCTACCATGCTCCACAAGATAGGTCGCTAACGCTGCCGCTGTTGCGGAGTCGACACTGCCATCCGGCGAGAATGGCGTCACCATAGCCGTTAGTACCCTACCGAAATAACCCACCCATTGACCTCTCAAAACAGTGCCGAAAACTTATCTCAGTCCGCTGAAAGCAGAAACCACTACAGTTTTATTGTGCCTTGGTTTAGATGTGGCATAAACATTGTGCCCGTCCCTGTCGATAGCAGCGCTTTGCGGGTAATAACAAGGTTAGGTGCCGTGTCGCACCCTGCCATACTGGCATTGGCAGGGCCGCCAGGGACAAGCCTTACGTCAAATTTATAGATAATTTGCTAATCGATATGCACCTTAATACGCCAGCGCGTTCCGACATTTTACTGCTAGTTGCTTCAAGCGTTGAGTACGCTTTCCACCCTGTCATAGGGCTGCAACCCCTGCCCCATCATCTTCTTGGTAGTGGCTGGGCATAGCGATCGCAAAGATGAAGTAAGATTGTAAACTGCGTGTTTGCTGCGTCTTCCCTGCAATCTGATAGCCATCGGAACTAGCGCTGAGGCTACTTGTTTCAGACTTTTAGAGCCGTAGCGTAAGCCGTAAACCAACAACTTTGCTTGTTCCACACAACGCAGGTGTCCACTAGGAAGATTTTTGATGAAAGTTACCCAGGAACAGCTCCCCGACAGTCAAGTGGGCCTTCAGATCGAGATTCCCGCCACCATGACTCAGCAGACCTACGACAAGGTGCTGAGAAAGTTGATGCAGTCGGCTAATATCCCTGGATTTAGACGAGGCAAGGTGCCGCGACAAATATTTTTGCAGCGAGTCGGCAGCACTCAGGTTAAAGCGGCTGCCCTTGAGGAGCTGGTACAGGCTGCCATAGACCAAGCCATTGCCCAAGAAAAGATCGAAGCCTTAGGTAACTATCAGCTGATCTCAACCTTTGAGGACCTCATCAGCCAGTACCAGCCTGGGCAACTGCTGGTTGTGAATGCATCTCTAGATGTGCCCCCCCGTGTCACCCTGTCAACCTACACCGGCTTGACAACCCAGGCGGAAGAAGTAGTTTACTCGGCTGATCGCGTAGATCAACTGCTCGAACAACATCGCGTAAGCCGAGCTACTTTAGTCCCCATTGAAGATCGTCCAGCCGCAATGGGAGATACCACTGTTGTCGACTTCGCGGGTCAAATTGCCCAAGAAGATGGCACCTTTGCCCCCTTTGAAGGGGGCAAAGCAGAAGATTTTCAGCTTGACATCAAGCCTGGGAGTTTTATTGACGGTTTTGTCGAGGGCATCGTGGGTATGACCCTAGAGCAAACCAAGGAAATTACGGTCACCTTTCCCGCAGACTATCCTCAAGCTGATTTGGCAGGTAAACCCGCCAAATTTGAAATCACCCTCAAAGAGCTGAAAGAGAAAGAGCTCCCAGACTTGGATGATGAGTTTGCTCAGGAAGTCAGTGAATTTGAGACCCTAGTGGAACTGCGTGACTCCTTGGAAGAACGCTATAAATCAGAAGCCCACGATAAAACTGAGGCCAACCAGCGAGAAGCTATTCTGAACGCTCTCGTAGAGCACCTTGAGGCTGAGCTACCTGAGACGCTAGTGCGCCGAGAAGTCAATCACTTGGTATCTCAAGCAGCGATGCAGCTCAGCCAACAAGGTATTGATGTCAATAAATTATTGACTCCTGAGATTATCGAGAACATGCGGGAGCGTTCTCGCCCAGATGCCCTCGATCGCCTGCGACGCACCTTGGCTCTAGGGGAAGTTGCCAAAAAGGAAGCGATTGCACTCGAAGATGGTGATGTCACCCAACGCATGCAAGAGATGCTAGCTGAAGTCAAAGATCCCCAGGCCGTTGATCAGCAACGGCTGCGGGAAGTCGTTACAGAAGAACTCCTCCAGGACAAAATCCTGACCTGGCTACTGGAAAATAATACCGTTGAACTAGTGCCGGAGGGCAGCCTCACCGCTGAGGAAGAAGGGGATCCCGAAGCGCCTTCTGGCGACCAAGATTCAGATGCTGAGAACGAAGCTCCCGCTGTGGAGGATGCCATTGATGTCAGTGCATCTGTGGTTGAGGCGGACGAGAATAAAGCGGATAATTGAGCTCTGTGGGGTCCAAACCCTAACGTTTGTTAAGCGTTCTCGTCTGCAGCGATAGACTACACTTCTTTCAAAAGATAGCTTCTTAGGGTATGGTGCCAGTGAAATAATTGCGATTCGCGCTGCTCCCGACCATTCTTAAGAAGCTGGTCCATAATGGTCAGTAAAAGTACTTCTAGGAGCTGGGCCGTGCCCTAGGGCATTAATGCCGTCATTTCCTAGAAGCTTTAGTACGTAACGGCTTGTTTTTGATTTCAACGAAATTAATGGTGACATTGCACTCTCATTACGCTTATCCGCATTTAAGCTCTGCTCAGAGTTCCAGCAATGTTGTGCCGATGGTGGTTGAGCAGTCGGGGCGCGGAGAACGGGCTTTCGATATCTACTCGCGCCTGCTGCGGGAGCGCATTGTATTTTTGGGGACGCCTGTTGATGATGCGGTTGCTGATTCAATTGTGGCCCAGTTACTTTTTCTGGACGCAGAGGACCCTGAAAAAGATGTGCAGCTTTACATCAACTCTCCCGGCGGTTCAGTGACTGCTGGCATGGCGATATACGATACGATGCAGCAAATTCGTCCGGATGTCATGACAATTTGCTTTGGCTTAGCAGCTAGTATGGGGGCGTTTTTGCTCTGTGGTGGGGCTGCGGGCAAACGTTTGTCCCTTCCCAGTGCCCGAATTATGATTCACCAGCCTTTGGGTGGTGCTCAAGGTCAAGCTGTCGACATTGAGATTCAGGCTAAAGAAATTTTGTATCACAAGGACAAGCTCAATCAGCTCATCGCTCACCACACAGCCCAACCTTTAGAGCGTATTGAGACGGATACCGAGCGTGATTTTTACATGTCTGCAGAAGAGGCAAAAGGGTACGGTTTGATTGATCAAGTGGTTGAGCGGCATTCTCTGCCAACCGATGCATCCGCTGTTGCGATTAAGTAGAGGGATCCTGTGTCCAAGTATGATTCCCATCTCAAATGTTCCTTCTGTGGCAAGTCCCAGGAGCAGGTTCGTAAACTAATTGCTGGACCAGGAGTTTACATTTGTGATGAGTGTGTGGACCTGTGCAACGAGATCCTAGATGAAGAACTTTTTGACTCTAGTGCTACCGTCTCGCAACCGGTACCTCGGCGTGAACAACCTCCAGAACGGCGGCGTGCGCCCTCTCCGATTTCCCTGGCTCAGATTCCTAAGCCACGGGAAATTAAAAATTACTTGGATGAGCATGTCATTGGTCAGGATGAGGCCAAAAAGGTGCTGTCTGTGGCCGTCTACAACCATTACAAGCGACTGAGCCATCTCCATGACAAGGGCGGTGATGCACCGAGTGACAGCATCGAATTGCAGAAAGCAAATATCCTGCTGATTGGTCCTACGGGTTGCGGTAAGACATTACTGGCCCAAACCCTAGCGCGAATTTTGGATGTCCCCTTTGCGGTTGCTGATGCCACAACCTTGACAGAAGCAGGGTACGTCGGGGAAGACGTTGAAAATATCCTGTTGCGTTTACTGCAAGTTGCCGATCTAGATGTTGAGGAAGCTCAGCGAGGCATCATCTACATCGATGAAATTGACAAAATTGCCCGTAAGAGCGAAAACCCTTCGATTACCCGTGATGTTTCCGGGGAAGGGGTGCAGCAAGCATTATTGAAGATGCTAGAGGGGACAGTGGCCAATGTTCCCCCCCAGGGAGGGCGTAAGCATCCATACCAAGACTGTATTCAGATTGACACGAGCAATATTCTGTTTATCTGTGGTGGGGCTTTTGTTGGCTTGGACAAAATGGTTGAGCAGCGACTCGGCAAAAAGTCCATTGGCTTTGTACAGCTCGGAGACAATCAGGCTTCCCAGGACAAGCGGGCAGCAGACCTGCTCAGGTATCTAGAGCCTGAAGATCTGGTGAAATACGGCCTCATTCCTGAGTTTATTGGTCGGATTCCAGCGATTTCTGTGGTCAATCCCCTTGATGAGGAAACGTTGGTTGCCATTATGACGGAGCCGAAGAATGCTCTGATCAAGCAATTCCAAAAGTTGATGCGGATGGATAATGTGCAGCTTGAATTTAAGCAGGATGCTGTCCGGGCGATCGCTCGGGAGGCGTATCGGCGCAAAACGGGGGCACGGGCCCTGCGCGGCATTGTCGAAGAACTGATGCTAGATGTGATGTATGAGTTGCCATCTCGCAAAGATGTGAAGCGATGTACCGTAACCCGTGAAATGGTAGAGCAGCGCTCTACGGCAGAATTGCTGGTGCATCCTTCTTCGTTACCAAAGCCGGAGTCTGCCTAAACATGGCCTACATCGCGGTCAATGATGTAGATCATTACTACGAATGGATTACCCACAACGGAGAACCGCCAGGGTCTGGAAAGCCCGTTATGGTGTTCATCCATGGTTGGGGGGGATCGGCCCGTTACTGGCGGAGTACGGCTTTAAAGTTGAGTGATCGCTATGACGCCCTCCTGTATGACATGCGTGGATTTGGGCGATCGCGCTTATCGCCAGCTCGCCTCGACAAGATTCAGGCCCGTGGCTATGAACTCGAAACCTTTGCTGATGATTTAATTGCCCTGCTAGATGCCCTTGGCATTGACCAAGTCGATTTGAATGCCCACTCCATGGGGGGCTCAGTGGCGGTTTTTTTGCTGAATCGTTACCGAGATCGAATTCGGCGAGCGATCCTCACCTGTAACGGCATTTTTGAATATGATCAGCCCGCCTTTGAGGCCTTTTACCGATTTGGTAAATACGTCGTCCAGTTTCGTCCACAATGGCTGGCCAAGTTGCCGCTAGCACCGCGTCTGTTTATTGCCCGATTTGTCCACCAGGCCATTCCCCTCGCAGAACAGCGGGCGTTTCTGCAGGACTTTCTGGATGCTGATTACGACACAGCTTTGGGGACTATATTTACCTCCGTGAGTAAACGGGCCACAGAGGTGATGCCCGTGGAATTTCAGAAGCTATCCGTACCCACGCTGTTGGTTTCGGGGCAATATGATCAAATCATTCCAGCTGACTTGGGAGAAAAAGCAGCGGCATTGAACCCAACGGTGCAGTACAGCCTAATTCCTAAGACTGGGCATTTTCCTATGCTGGAAGCCCCTGAGATCTATATGGATGCCGTCAGAAACTTCCTGGCGGCACCTTAATCTTTTCGGGAGAGCGCTTGTGGTTAGATCGGGCCGTGTCTTCAGCCATCTTCTAAGCCTAATTCTCGCTTGAGGAGATTAATCGACTTATCACCGATGTAGTTCTCGCACATCACGAGTTGCGGAGGACGGATTAGGTCTTCACGGGCACTGGCGATCGCTTGTTTGACCGCTGGCAAACTGGCTTGGTCAAACACCACGATGGTCTGAGCCCCCCGGACAACAGCATTCAACTTGTAGGCATCTTCTGCCTGGGATGTCATCACCACTACATCATCTCCTCGGAGACTGTAGGCAATCACCTCGGCTGCCCGCAGAATGCCGGAACTCAGACTGACCATCCCTAAGCAAGTCCCTTGGGGTAGCTGTTTAAGCAGTTCGAGTTCTTGACCGTAGTCATAGATATCAATCGGAATCACTCGCACTGACTTTGGCCCCGCTACGGCTTCTGCCTCTGCTAAAAAGTAGCGACTGGTTACCACGGTGCCTGATCGCGTCTGGGAAAGGGTGGTGTCTAAATCTTCGAGGGGTACTAGCTGTACCGGGATTTGCAGAGCCGCTTCTAACTCGCGGACCATTAACTCCCCTGCCCCTAGTTCTTGCTTAGGGACAGTGACCAAAACACTGGCACTGCAGCGCAGCCGCCAGTCGATTTCTGCTAGGAAGAGGGCTCTTGCCTGGTTTAACGAGCATCCCTGGCGCAGCAGTTCATCCAAGCCGCCTTCCACCACCTCACGGGCCTTAGGAAATTGATCCCAAAGGCCCAATCGGGGGCGAGAACTATCGACCGTAGATTGAGAGCGCACATAAATCCCTGAGCCTGGCTGGGCCTCAACCACCCCAGCGTCTTCTAATTGACGGTAAACCTTGCTGATCGTGTTGCGGTGTAGCCCGGTTTGCATGGCCAATTGCCGGGTGCTGGGCAATCGGTACCCTGGTGGAAATTGCCGAGACGCGATCGCAAACCAGAGTTGGTCATACAGCTGAGTGGAGGAGGGAATTTCGCTATCGGGCTGAATGTGAAACTTGATCACAGCAAACTCTCCAGATCAACAGGGACACACCCGCTGGAACCAACGTGTCCTGGGTTTAACATCACTTCAGGGTAGCTCCCCTTACGGCTGATGTTTCAGTTTGAATCAATAGATCTCAGTCAATAATTCTTATTATGCTTGCAACTCAGACTATTCAGACCCAGACCGTGACCGTTGATAGTGAGGGTCTGCCCATTCCGGCCTACCTGGCTCAACCCCAGGCATCAGGTCCATGGCCCATTGTGGTGGTGCTTCAGGAGGTGTTTGGGGTAAATGCCCATATTCGGGCGGTGACGGAGCGGATTGCAAGGGCCGGATATATTGCGATCGCCCCCCATCTTTACCACCGCCAATCGCCCTATTTTGAAGTGGGCTATAGCGAAGCAGACCTAGCCCTGGGGCGTCAATACAAAATGGATACCGATGCCCAGGAGTTGCTGAATGATGTGCAGGGGGCAATCTCGTATGGTCAAACCCATTGCCAGGGCATAGCTACAGGCGTAGGGTGCATTGGATTTTGCTTCGGCGGGCATGTGGCCTACCTAGCTGCAACCCTGTCTCACGTGAAAGCTACCGCTTCGTTTTATGGCGCTGGCCTATCCACTTCAACCCCTGGCGGTGGGGTGCCAACTCTCAGTAAAACTGCTGAGATCACGGGTGTACTTTATGGATTCTTTGGCAAGCAGGATTCCTTGATTTCCCCAGAAGAGGTGATTCTAATAGAGGCGGAATTAAATAAATACAATGTTCGCCATCAGATTTTTAAATATGAAGAAGCCGGTCATGGCTTTTGTTGTGACCAACGCAGCAGCTACCACCCAGGGGCGTCGGCCCATGCCTGGCAACAGGTTGAGAGCTTGTTTCAACGGGTACTAAGGTCTTGAAGAGCCTGATTCAGTAACCCATCAGTGGATGGTTGATGGGTGTCGCAATGGGCCTCTGAAATCCAATTGGTTAAAATGGTCTGACTGGCTTGGGGATCCGTAGAAATGCGAACGGGATCCGTAAAAATGCGATTGAAGTTGTGAATAGTAAAGTAATAGCCTAAGAAGACGGGTGCATGGCAGAATTCTGTTCTAAATCTTGAGTGAGTGCGTGTCAATTACTATTTATCCTGCGGTGATGACTGGCATTAGTCCGGTAGCAGCGATAAAAATATCTTCCCACTGTCCAGTCTACAGGCCGGTTTTTTCTCGGTGAAGCAGTATGCTACCTCCGTCTTGTCAAGAACTTAAAGGTGAAAGCGCTGATCTGCTCAGGCAGTTTCAGCAGAATCCCGACCCTAGTCTTAGAGGATGTTTGAAAAGTCGGTCTTGAAGTAATAAAAGCTCTCAGGGTATAAGTTGCGA
>JAQCKL010000068.1 GCA_027592485.1 Cyanobacteriota bacterium | reverse complement strand
TTAAGAGATGCGATGGAGCACGTTCTCAAGGTGGTAACGTCTTAACCTAAGTGGCGACGGCTATAGATGCTCCGGGGCGATGCCCATACCGGTGTCGGTGACGGTGATCTGGATTTGTCGGGGGAGCGCCTGGGCCTTGAGGGCGATCGCCCCTGCAGCGGTATAGCGCAGCGCATTTTGAATCAAGTTCGTGCAGGCCCGTTGCAATAGGGTGCCATTGCCTTGGCAGGAGAGCCCTGGGGGAATTTGGGTGGTGAAGTCGAGCCCCTGCTGCTGGGCTAGGGGTTGATAGAGCCGCCCTAACCCCTGGAGCAGTTCGGAGAGATCCACCGATTTCGTTTCTAGGGCCGTGGCTCGATCGGTGCGGGTCAACATCAGCAAATCCGCCGTCAGCGCTGACATTTGCTCCGTCGCATTCACAATCACCTCGAAGGTTTCGCGATCGTCGGCCCGCATCCCCTCAGGATATTTGAGGGCGACTTCGGCATTACTGCTAATCGCCATCAGCGGACTGCGGAGTTCATGGGAGGCATCGGCGGTAAATTGCTGCAATCGTCGGAAGCTCTGCTCAATGGGTTTCATCGCCAGGCGATTGAGCCAGAGCACCCCAGTCCCACTTAGTCCCAGGGCGATCGCAATGCCCAGCCCCAGCCCCCGGTCAAGCTGAGTCATGATCCGGTCCAACTCGGTCAGGGTTTGGCTGGTCCGCACATAGCCCCAGGTTTGATTGCCCACCGTGACCGGCACCGTCACCGCTTGCAGGTGGATCGGCTCGGTTTCGATCGCTGGGCTGACATCCGGGTCCAAGGGTTGAGTGGGATAGATTGCCCCCACCGCGGCCACCCGTTGACCTTGGGCGGTAAACCATTGCACCCCCTGCTCCCGGACCCGCAAATCGTTGATGGGTAGGGTCTCGATTTCAAGTTCTAGATGCTCGGCTGCTTTGCCAGGGTATTCCTCGGCCTCGGCTTCTACCAGGGCGGCGGCGGTTTGGGCCAGGGCGGTGAGTTGGCCCAACTGCTGTTGGCGCAGGTTATAGGCCACGACAGTCCGGACGGCGATCGCAAACCCCGCCAACACCCCCGCAAACACCAGCAGGTTGGCCACTAATAGGCGACGGCGAATTTGGACAAATTCAGCCCCAGCGGGCGGGTGGGCCATGGTCAGGGTGACCCGCTATGGGCCAAACTCTCGGTTTGCAGGCGATAGCCCACCCCATAAACCGTGTCAATCAGGTTGGCCGGGCTCCCCGCCTGTTTAAGCTTGGTACGGAGGTTGCTGAGGTGGGTTTTGACCGCCCCTTCCCCAGCGGTGGTGTCAAAGGACCAGAGGTGATTGACCAAGGCAGAGCGGGTCAGGACTTGGCCCGGATGACGCAAAAAATATTCCACCAGCACATATTCCTTAGGGGTGAGGTCGAGAATTTGTCCCCCGTAGGTGACCTGTCGGGTACTGGGGTCGAGGCAGAGGTGCCCCTGGCACAACATCATCGGGCTCACGATGCGACTGCGGCGACACAAGGCCCGAATCCGCGCCGAGAGTTCCTCTAATCGAAAGGGTTTGACCAGGTAGTCATCGGCCCCGGCATCGAGACCCAGCACCTTATCGTCGAGGGTATCCTTGGCCGTCAGCATCAAAATCAGGGCCTGACAGCCCGTTGTCCGCAGTTGCTTACAAAGACTGACCCCGTCTAACTGGGGCAGCATCCAGTCCAGCAAAATCAAGTCGTACTCGGCAGCTTGGGCATAGTCCCACCCCTCCTGGCCGTTTTCTACCCAATCCACAATGTGGTTTTGATGCTGTAGATCTTTGACCAAGGGCCGAGCAATCCGGCGATCATCTTCGACAATTAAAATTCGCATGGGACCAACCGAATCTAGGGTCAACGGGGCAGGGGGGCCTGCGTTCATTCAAGCTAAACCAACATTGTCAAAAACTTGGCAAGCGCCGCAGCTATCTCTCTATACCAGGTCAGTCCCAGGATTTCAGCAGAGCTCGGTCGGACCCTAGCTCCAAACACGTAATTAAGGACGCCGATCACACAACTCATCCAGGGCAAGGGTAGGCCAATTTACGCCGTACTTTACTAGCCTTGGGGTTTCCTTTGCTGACGATGGGTTTCAGCCCAGACCGTGCCTTTGGTGAAATAAATGCCAGCGGTAATCACCGTCAGCCCCACATAAAACAGCCGAATCCCCCAGCCCGTGAGGCGAAATAGCAGTGAAAACAGGCCCGGTTGCACACCGCTATAACGGGTCAACTCCGAGCGAAACCACTTATCGTCGTCATCAACGGTTTGGAGAGAGCCTAGATCCGTGGGTAGGACCGGCATCCGGGGGGTGTAAAGAAAGAATCCTGGCAACCCCGTCCGCCCCGTGGCCTCTTCTAACAGCACATCGGTCACCCGTTGGGCTTCAGGGATGGAGAGTTCTGACGCGATCGCCACCGCTTGCACCCAAAAGTATTGCCGCACCGCATAACTGCTCAAAAACACAATCGGTACCGCCACCAACAGCAACAGCGATCGCCGCAGGGTGCTCCAACGGGAGGGTAACCATAGGGTCGCGGCCCCCAGTCCCACCCCTAATAGGGCAAAGATCACCACATTGGTGATTTCGATGAGCTCCAAACTCTGCAGTACCCCCCCCACCAAGGGCAGCGAATACACAAAGTGCTCGGCAGCCCAGGTGAGCCCCCCCTTGAGGATCACCAACCCTATCGTTAGGACCACCGCAGCCAAGAGGTAAAACAGACGGTGCCGTAGGGGCTTGAGAGAGGTGCGTTTACGGGTACGGGCAGGGGGACGAGGCATAACAAGGGGGATGGTCCAATCAGCAAGATGTTAAGCCACCACTGTTCACTATTGTCTAAATTATTGAGATTTGATAACGCCAGCAATTTTGATCCCAGTGTTCACAAGATTGTCACATTTGTGTGGTGTCATGAAATAGATCACTACAGACGTCGCCCTAAGTGATGGCTGTGTGTGTATCCCTGTAGAAAAAGTTCAGGTTCACTAATGAATAGTTGGTGGACCTGCGCTTAAACCCGATCCCTGTGATGAGCGGTGGCTGTGTGTGTATCCCTGTAGAACAGTACAGGCTCACCAAGATACGTTGGTGGGCCTGTATTTGTTTCAAGTCTTTTGGGGGATATCGCTTGGGCCACTTGGTCCCAAACATCAAGCATCGATCTGATCCTCAGCACCCCAGCAAAGTCACTTGCAGTCTGATCCGATGGTGAGAGCACGGGTACTTAAGGGGCAAGGGAGCTGGAAACTGGAGCCGACGATCTGACCGATTTACTCTGATGGCAACCAACGGGCGTGGGGCAGCCATAGCGGTCGCCAGCCCGGTTAGGACAAGACTGCCCTTTACTTCTACACAAAGCATCAGCGATCCGAGGTGTCCTAAGCACAGGGACCAGCGCGATAGAAGGCACGGCCCCCATCTACAATCACGGGATCACCGCTAGGGGGAACTTGTCCGAATATGTTTAAATAACAGGCTGGACAGATCTGCTCCAGAGAATCCTGGTTAGGAGCAACCGATCGGTTACCTGACCTTTTTGTTGCCGCTCCCCCTTCTGTTTCATGGCTGCTGATGTGCCCGCCCCCGATGTGATGCCCTTAGACGATGCCCAGCGCCAGGCCATGGTGATGGCGGTTCACAATACTCTGGATCACTATGTCTCAGCAGAGATGGCGGCTCAGTTGCAGGCCGATATCCAGCAGCGTCTGCAAGCCGGGGGCTATGACGAGATTATGGATGTGGCGCAGTTGGCCGACACCCTGACTGTTCAGCTACAAAGCTTGAGTGGCGATCGCCAGCTCCAGATTCATTTCAGCCCCCAAGTTCTGCCAGAGCTAGAGGCAGCCACTCCCCCAACGGCGGCTGACTTAGCCGCAGAGTACGAGAAAAGCCGCCTACGCAACTTTGACCTCAACCGCGTGGAGCGCTTGCGGGGCAATGTCGGCTATATCGAACTGTATGGTTTTGAGCCACCGGAGTTTGTGGGGGATGCCCTTGCCGCCGCCATGACCCTGGTAGCCCATACTCAAGCGCTGATTCTAGACCTACGCCATAACCGGGGCGGTTCTCCCGCCACCGTGGCGCTGCTGTGCAGCTATCTACTACCGGCCTATCCTGCCGTACACCTTAATGACCTGTACTGGCGCTCAGAAAAGATCACTCGCCAGTGGTGGACGGTCCCCCATCTGCCCGCGCCCCGATATCTGGATAAGCCGATCTACGTGCTGATTAGCAAAGACACCTTTTCCGCCGCAGAGGAATGCGCCTACAACCTGCAGGTCTTAAAGCGGGCCACCATTCTTGGGGAGCATACAACGGGGGGCGCTAATCCAGGGCGGGGCTATCGCCTGGGAGACCACCTCTGGATGTTTGTGCCCACGGGTCAGGCGATCAACCCCACCACCGGCACCAACTGGAGTGAAACGGGCATTATTCCCAACGTGAAGGTACCTGCCGAGCTCGCGTTGCTGACAGCACATCTGGGAGCGTTGAACCGCCTTTTCGATACCCAACCAGAGGGACCCCAACTGCGGGAGGTCCAGCAATCATTACTGATGGTGGAACGGCAATTAAACCAAAAGCGGGCTGAGCTGATTAGCCAACTGAAGCGACCGGCGGCGAATCCCGATATGGGTGAAGAGTAGTCGCTAGCCCCCAAACCGTCTTCCGTATTTATGGGGATCATCTCTCATAATCCCCATAAAATTCATCCTGTCTTCCCCCCAAAAAAGAGGATATTTTGTCGTGCCCGATACACTTTTTATTCTTTGGGATCGAATAAGTTTTTCGCACCATATTTGGCGTAACGAATTATGCCAAATATAGAAACCTAAATAATTCCTTAATATTTCCCCTCGGCAGCTCCCTGGAAATGGGTGAAAGCCTTGCCCTGCAAATCTTCTGATCCACTTGAATTAGGTGGGGATCAGCTTTCTAGGCCCTGTTTTGCAGGGAAAAGTGATCCCACTGGGTTGCGATCCCTCGTTTTTTTGAAATACCATTTTTATATATTGCCTGTTGTTTATAAACACGTAGCAGTATTGCGATCCCGTCATCATCAGGAAACCGCTCTCATTTAGGGGGTGTTGATGTTGAGAGTTGGGATCGCTTTCTGTTGTTTTTTCCCTAGCCACGGAGATCCGTTATGAAGCGCCTTTCACACACTGTTAATTGCCCCAACTGCGGACGGAACGCCGAGCGTCACTACTTGCCTGAAAGTACTGTGGTCCGCACCCAATGTCCCGAATGCGATTATTTGATGATTACCTGCCATGACACGGGCAGGGTGATCGAGGCCTATGCCCCTGGAATTTTTGCGACTGTCAATGCCTAAGGGCGATCGCCCCCTGCTCCCTAGTGCCTAACGGCTCCTATTAACCCCTCTGTCCTGGTCGGCGGCGGGGTTTTTGCTGGTGGGTCTTAGCGACGACGGCTGCCGCCCCGAGAGCTAGAGGATCGCCGCGATGAGCCGCTGGAGCTAGAGGATCGCGAACTAGGGGATCGGTGGGAGCTAGACGAAGACCGACGCGAAAGAGACTGACTGGCGCTGGAGGAAAAGGAACCGGAGGAGCGGTTACGACGGTTGGCCTCACTGCGCCGAATCGCTTGGCGGGCCATCCGCTCAGCCGTGGCCAGCTCCTGGCGAGCCTGATTAGCATTTTCGTATTGGGTGAACAGGGTTTTGCCCGTAGCGTTGCGAATATCGGCATCAGCGGCCATCAGAGCGGCTGCATCGTTAAAATCATTGCGCCCTTGACCATGGGCATCAGCATCATTGACCAGCGATCGCACCTCCGCCGCACGATCGCGCAATTGACCCAAATAGATATAGAGCAGGGTCCGTAGGGCCTGATCCTGCTGGGCACAGGCTAGATGATATTCCCGCTGGCTAGCCAAGCTATAGGCGTTGGCCACGTGATTGGCAGCCTGCTGTAGCCGCTCGTCCGGTGGGGCGGTGGCGATTAGTCCCAACAGCTTTTTGGTCACAAACCGTTTCACCGCCGTGGCATACCCTTCAATTTCTGAAAGCTCTTCCCGTAGATGGGCTTCGGCATGGCGGACCTGCTGGCAGCGATCGGCTAGGCGCTGTAGGGTTGTGGTCACCGTTTCTAATGGGTGCTTAACCGCCTCAGCCCCGCGACCGACCACCTCAAACTGCTGTTCCCCTAAGCTGTTGTGCTGATGGAGTTCGGGCAGCGCCTTGGCTTTAAGGGTCGCCAAGGTCTTTTGGGCCTGGTCTAGCTGACCGTCTAAGTCTTGCCAGTTACTGGGGGGATAAGCCTGGAGAGCGGCCCAGTCTGTTGTGGTTTGGCCCTGGGCGAGGGTGATCAGCCGCTGGGTTTCTTGCTCTAGGGCTTGGATGATGTCTTGATTGCGCTGGTGCAGGGACTGCCAATCGGCGGCAATGATTTGAGCCCTATGGGTCGCGGCGGCAAGTTGGGCTAAGGTTTCAACACTTTGACCATATTGGCCCGCACAGAGTTGGTCCTGCAGGGCGATGAGCCATGATTTGACCTGGCCCTGTTGGGGGGGGAGTTCAGGGGGGCGATAGCCTGCCGCTGTGATGGTTTGAATGTTTTGCTGTTGGCTATCGTGGGTCTGAAAGGTTGTAATCAACTGATCCAAATGGTCAAAGACTTGGTTGGCGGTGGCGCAGCGATCGAGCACTGTTATATAGAGGTGCTCGCGATTCAAAGCTATCTCCGCCTCTGCCAAGGTCTCATCCACCGGGTTAAACACCTGGGCCTCGCTTAACCCTAGGCTGGCCGGGAGTCGGGATGGCAATTGCTGGCGACGGGCTTGGGTCGCAGCCCATTGCTTGGGAGCCTCTGCCACCGCTTGGCGGAGACGACTAATGGTGGCATCCACCCGCTCAATTAGCCCCAAAATCCCCTCGGCATCGGTGCCGTCCGGTTTAACCCGCATCAACTTGACCTTCAGGGGGGTGTCTTGAATGTGCCGCTGAATGATTTGCAGTTGGGTGCTCAGGCCCGCACTCACCGGGGTCGCCCCCAAAATCAGGGCGGGGTTGAGCAGGGTTTGGAGGTCCTCGTCGGACATCTGCTGGATGCGATCGCGGGTACCCACAATGGTCAGATACAGCCGCTCCCAAGCCTCCACCTTTTGGACAAAGGACTGCTTCTCGGTGACGTCGTTGTCCCGAAGCTGACTGTGGACCTGGAAGGCTTGGTCCAGTACCTGGCGGGCTTGCCCCAGTTGGCCAATCACCTCGCGGGTGAGATCGGGATACCGTTCACCATCGGCTTCGACAAATAGCTGATAGGAGACGGTATTTTCCGGCTCACCACCGGTTAAGAGCTGCTCAGTCCCCATCAGCAAATTGGCGATGTGGCTTTGCAGGGTGACCAGTTGCGCTTGTAGCTGTTTCCGTCGCTGCCGCATTAAGACCAAAATTCCGACAGTACCGCCCCCCCCAGCCACTAAACCACCCCCAGCCAGGACTCGGTTGCCGCCCCCTGAGTCAACCCGCTCGGGTGCCGTAACCCCGGCCAAGGGTTGGGGCGCACGAGAGGCATCCGAGGCCAGGCCCGCCAAGGTAAAACTTTCCTGTAGGCCGGTGGTCAGTGCCCAGGTGGCGTCCTGGGAGGCGAGACGATCGCGGACGGTGCGCTTAATCGCCTCAACACGGGCGGTCTCCCTATCGAGGGGGCTATCCCACAGGGCCTCGCCGTAGGTCAAGGAGACGCTGTAGGGTAGGTCGGCAGCGGTGGTGGCTCCGAGGGCGATCGCCGCCTTTTCAAAGCTATCGGCTTGGGTCAGGTCCCGCAGCCCGGCCTCACTCTCAACGGCATCGAGCTGACTAAACCAAGCCCCTTCGCTCGTGGGGCGGGCATCGGTAAGAAATACCAAAACTTGATACCCAGCCTCCGACCAGGGTCGCGCCGCCTCACAAACGGCATCGGCATCAACATACTGTTGGGTTTCGAGGCGCAGGATGGCATAGGGACAGCTTTGGGCGAGTACGGGGCGAGCACCCATTAGGGCCAGCGGCAGACCGATCAGGAAGGGCAGCAGTTGGATTGGTCGGAAACCCATAAATACTCCGAAGGGAAAACTCAGCAGCGGCTAGAACAGGGCTGGATAGCAGCAAATACAGCCTCCAAAGCTGAAATTGCTGATCATGCGGCTCTTGAACACCCTGTTTTTAATCTGCACTGCTGCGCGACGTAAATCTCTCCCCATTACCTAGCTACATATCTAGCGCCACCCATACTCTCGTCCCCCTGGGTGGCAATTGATGCTGATTACAGGCAAGAGTTTTCATCGTGGAACCGTTCTATGGGCCTGCCCCCCAACGATCTAGGACAATCCCTTGGGGTTGTCCCTACTGGTTTCATCCCTATTTCAGCAACGCCAAAAAATCAGTTGATGGCCGCCGCCATCAGGGTTGAGTGAAGTGGCCGATGTTTAGCGGAACATGCTGCTGACGGAACTCTCTTCGTGAATGCGCCAGATGGCTTCACCAATCAAGTTTGCAACGGATAGGGTTTTGAGCTGGGGGAACAGCTTTTCTTCTGGGATAGGGACAGTATTGGTGACGATCACCTCTTCAAAGGGACCGCCAGCCAACCGCTCGGTGGCAGGGGGAGAAAAGACAGGGTGAGTTGCACAGGCATATACCGCCCGCGCCCCTTCCCGGCGCAGTAACCGCCCCCCCTCAGAAATGGTGCCAGCGGTGTCGATCATGTCATCGACCAAGACAGCGGTTTTCCCCCTGATGTCTCCAATTAAGTTCATGACTTCGGCGACATTGTGGGCCTGGCGACGCTTATCGATAATGGCCAAGGGGGCGTCGTTTAACTTCTTGGCGAAGGCACGGGCGCGGGCCACCCCGCCCACGTCTGGAGACACCACCACTAAATCTTGAATATTTTTAGCCGCAATGTAATCGATCAACACCGGCGATCCATACACATGGTCACAGGGGATATCAAAATAGCCTTGGATTTGGGCCGAGTGTAAATCCATTGCCAACACCCGATTGGCCCCAGCCTGGGTCATCAGATTGGCGGCCAACTTAGCTGTAATCGATTCTCGGCCAGCGGTTTTGCGATCGGCGCGGGCATAACCGTAATAGGGCATCACCGCTGTGATTTGCCGGGCCGATGCTCGGCGACAGGCATCAATCATGATCAGCAGCTCCATCAGGTGATCATTCACCGGATAGCAGGTGGGCTGAATCAGATAGACATCGCAGCCCCGAATCGACTCCTGAATCTGGATGTATAGCTCCCCGTCAGCAAACCGCTTACGGACCATCGGTCCCAGATCAATCCCCAGATAATGGGCCACTTCCCGCGAGAGGGCAACATTCGCCGAACCAGAAAATAGCTTAAGTCGAGTATTTTCGTTGAAGGGAGGGAGTGTCGCCGGGATGGGTAAGGTTGCAGCGCGAATCACGGCAAGCCCTCAAAGTTGCAGATCACTAGCAATGCTAGCATCCCCTTCCAGAAACGCCCTGGACATTTTCCCATTGCAACGTTTATGGGAGGCAATCGTAAAAATTCTATGAAGTAGGCATAGATAAACCCAAATTCATGGTTCATTTTTCATCCAAATCTAGGGGGCGGCACTGCTGGGTTATCCCACAGACCCGAGGCTTAAAACTCTAAAAGCCACTCAGAACTGCGCCCTCCGAGATCTAGAGGAATACTGATGGCCTTGCCCAATCGGGGGCGATCGCGGGTTTGGGCGATCGCGGCGCGAACCGACTCAGCCTGTCCCCAGGCCACCAAGTAGGTGGCAATGCCATTGAGATGCTCCAGGTACTCCACTTCAGTCAATGGAAAAGAGACCTGCTCCAAGTAGCGCCACATCACCTGCAAGAAAATCTGGTCTTGCTGACGACGGAACTGCACATCAAAGGAGTATCCCCATTTATCTACAATCAGTGCTTGTAATTCTGAACCAGTCATGGGCGATGCTCCCCAAGGCAGGGTTAACATTTTTTTACACTCATCTTAGGGTGCTGATCGAACGCTATCACGACCCTATGCCTTGGGTCTTGTAGCCCTTTGAGAAGTGTTATGAGGGGAGGCATTGAGCGCGCTCAGTCCGCTTTTGTTCCAAGTCGTCAAGGATCTCCTGACATCAAGCCTTGGGGGTTGCCCTGGGTAATCAAAAGTAGAAGCAGAGAGGGATTTAAGTCCTACGGAGCGCACTGGGATGCGGGGGGATGCAATAATACTGAGTGGGTATCTGCAAACTTATGTGACAACCATCTCATCAAAGGTTTGCTTCCATGGAGTGAGCTTTTGGTAAGGGTTTCATAGAAGTTGCGGTTTGCCTGGGGCAGCTCTTTAGCATCGCTCTATAATTTTGTCGTTTTACCGAACGGAATACTCGGCTTGGAATATGACTCAAGCGTCTGGAATGTCTGATGTCCCTGATTTGGGACGCCGCCAGTTTATGAATTTGCTCACCTTCGGCGCAGCAGCAGGCACCGTTGGCGGGATGTTATATCCGGTAGTCCGCTACTTTGTCCCCCCCTCTAGTGGTGCAGGGGGCGGCGGCACCTTAGCCAAGAACTCCCTCGGCAATGATGTGGTTGCCAGTGAGTTCTTGGCCGACAACACTGCCGGTGCTCGGGTGCTGGTGCAAGGACTTAAGGGTGACCCCACTTATTTGGTGGTGACCGATGACGGTAGCCTTGAAACCTACGGCATCAACTCGGTATGTACCCATCTGGGCTGTGTGGTGCCCTGGAATGCCAGCGAACAGAAATTCATGTGTCCCTGTCATGGGTCCCAGTACGATGCAACCGGCAAGGTCGTTCGGGGTCCAGCTCCGCTATCTTTGGCCCTAGCCCATGCGGATGTCACTGAAGCGGACAAGGTGTCTTTGTCACCGTGGACTGAAACCGATTTCCGCACCGACGAAGACCCTTGGTGGGCTTAAGTTTATCTACAGTCCCAAAGCATTATTGCCTCTGGGCTCCCCCGTAGACTGCTGTGTTGTTTGATTCTGTGTTGATGGCTGATACCCCAATGAAGATACGAGTGTTGTTAGGCCGTTTCCCTACAAAAGTTGTGCAGTGGTTGTCACCCTTGCGGGCTGCTGCGACGGCGATCGCTGCCGTTGCTATCCTGCTAGCGGGTGGTCTGGCCCTCCCCCAACCTGCCGAAGCCTACCCTTTCTGGGCTCAGGAAAACTATGCGTCGCCTCGGGAAGCGACGGGTCGCATTGTCTGTGCTAACTGCCACTTGGCAGCAAAACCCACTGAAATTGAAGTTCCTCAATCGGTGTTGCCAGATACGGTGTTCAAAGCTGTGGTCAAGATTCCCTATGATCTTGACGCTCAGCAAGTCTTGGGTGATGGCAGTAAAGGGGGCTTAAATGTCGGCGCAGTGCTGATGCTCCCCGAGGGCTTTAAACTCGCTCCCCCGGATCGCATCCCTGAGGACATTAAAGAAGAAGTCGGCAGCACCTACTTTACGACCTACGCTCCGGACAAGGAGAATATTTTGCTGGTGGGACCGCTACCCGGCGAGCAGTATCAGGAAATTGTTTTCCCGATTCTGTCACCTGATCCCGCTACCAATAAGTCGGTTGCCTTCGGTAAGTATTCAGTGCATGTTGGCGGCAACCGTGGCCGTGGCCAAGTCTATCCCACCGGTCAGAACAGCAACAACAATGTGGTGAAATCTCCTGGGGCAGGGACAATCACCCAGGTTTCTGCCCTTGATGCCGGTGGCTATGAGGTCACGATTCAACCGGATAGCGGTGATGCATTAGTGGCAACAGTTCCGGTAGGTGTTGAGATGATTGTCTCTGAGGGCGATGTGGTTGCATCGGGCACCCCCCTGACCGTAAACCCCAATATGGGTGGTTTTGGCCAGATGGATACAGAAATTGTGCTGCAAAGTTCGGGTCGCATTAAAGGACTGATCGCCTTTATCTTTGGCGTCATGATTACCCAAATCATGCTCGTCTTGAAGAAGAAGCAGGTGGAGCGCGTCCAAGCGGCAGAGGGCCTCAGCCTCTAAGCTTTACGCTCAATCAGCATTCATGAACGCTTGAAGAGCGGAACCCCATCGGTTCCGCTTTTTTTGTTGGCCGGTTAGCAGCTTAATTGTCTAGCGGAGCATAACCCACCACCACATTCAAGTCCTCGCACCCAATCACCACGGATTGGTATTGATCAAGGGCGATCTCTGCCGGCAGAGCAGATCTCAGTCAAGAGCCAGAAGCCCATTGAAACCGGTTGGAATGAGCGGCCCAGGCAAAGGCCAACCCACTCCTGGCAACAGCGCAACGCAAAGCCCGACAGGTGATCGGGTTAGGCTATTTCAGCTTGAACACTTGTTTGGCCATTTAGGTGATGGCGTTACTCATGACAATGCTGCGATCGCGCTAATCTTTCGAGATGGCAAAAATCTTGCTGCTGACCCTTGATAATGGCCAGCTCTTTAAGATGCAATAATACGGCATAAATTTTCTTGCAAGTACGGCATAAATTTCCGGAAGCGCCCCATTGGGCTAGAAGAGTTAATTTAAAAACCACCTATGTAGGGCTTGCTGAAAAAGTATAGACTTCATGTCCGACAAGGGCTTCAGCCCTTTTAGGGCTTTAAAAA
>JAQCKL010000067.1 GCA_027592485.1 Cyanobacteriota bacterium | reverse complement strand
GGCAGCCAGTGCTAGGGGGGGCCCGCCAGTAGGTCCTGAGGGCAAACTGTAAGGCTTATGGGACCCCGCATCTCCAGACAAAGGTATAAACCAGGCAAACAAGGCTTCCAGGGAGTCAGATCCCCAGATATTTGCGCTCAAACTATGGCTTGTTTCCCCTGGATTGAGGGGCGGGAGGCTGATAAAGCGTGATCTGCTCAGCCTGAGATTTGCTGTAGTGGCTGACTTCTCCAAATGGGTATTTAAATCTCAGTACCCATAGGACACAGAAGTCAGCCATGGTCCCTATTAACCTAGCTGTCAATAGAACGGGTGTTGATGTTGTTGAGAGGCGCAAGATGGCGGTTACGATTTCAAAGTTAGCTCAACCAGCCTGGGAGAGATATGGAGGAGTCGGCCTGAAGAGCATCCTCTTCGGGAATCGTTCCTACAGACGATTTTTGTCGCTGGTCCTGTTTTTTGGGATTTGGCAGTTACTCTGTGCCATTAACTTCGATTTCTTTATCAATTTTCAGCTGGTGCCGTCCCCATGGAAGGTCCTGAAAGCCACTGTCGAGTTTTTTGCCAGTGACCCCTGGGTGCATTTTCGCTCCAGCATTATGCGGGTGCTGTTGGGCTATATCGTGGCTTCCGGCTTGGGAGTGGTGCTGGGGGTGTTAATTGGCTGGTTTGAGGTCGTTGAAGATCTGGTGATGCCTCCCCTGGAGCTACTACGGCCCATTCCGGCAGTCGCCTGGATTCCCCTGGCGATTCTCATGTTTCCCAATGCCGAGAGTGGCATGGTGTACATCACCTTTATTGGTGCCTTTTTTCCAGTTTTGATTAGCACCATTCGCGGTGTGGAGACCACTCTCAGCGATACGGTGCTGATTCGGGTGGGGCAGTGCCTGGGGGCCAGACCCTGGCATATTTTTAAAGATATTGTGGTGCCCGGTTCTCTACCCAGCATCGCCAGCGGCCTCACCATTGGCATGGGTAACGCCTGGTTCTGCTTAGTAACGGCAGAAATTTTGGCCGGACGCTACGGGGTGGGTTACATCACCTGGGAGTCTTATGTCACATCAAACTACCCGCCAATTGTGATGGGCATGTTGCTCATTGGTCTGATGGGGGCCATGAGTTCTTGGGCCGTAAACCGTGCCATGAACTTCCTGATGCCCTGGCGCGTGGTCCAGAAGCAGGGCAGTGCTTAGGTGGGGAGGGGCGTCATATAAGCGGGCTAGGATGTCTGCCCGTGGTATAGCAAATTTAGAGGTTGGGCAATAGGGATGAGAGATGTAATCGTGGCGGCGCAGCAATTGGAGCAGCAGGCAACGGTTAAGGGGGCTGTACAGGTAGAGGGGCTTTCGGTCACCTTCCGCCGTCGGAGCCATGAGAACTGTGTGTTGGACTCGATTCAACTTAGTATTCAGCCGGGTGAGTTTGTTTGCTTACTTGGCCCCTCTGGGTGCGGTAAATCGACGCTGCTAAACGTGATTGCCGGGTTTCTGAAGCCCACGGCGGGGTATGTGCTTGTGGATCAAACACCGGTTACCCGCCCCGGTGCCGATCGCGGTTTTGTCTTTCAACAATATTCACTGCTGCCCTGGAAAACCACTTTTCAGAATATTGAGCTGGGGCTGAAAATTCGCGGCATGGCCAAGGCCGAGCGCGTCGAGCTGGTGCATGACTATCTCAACCGGGTGGGGCTGTATAAGCACCGGAACAGCTACCCTCACCAGCTCTCGGGGGGCATGCAGCAACGGGCCAGTATTGTCCGCGCCTTGGTCAATTCGCCGTCGGTGCTGCTGATGGATGAGCCTTTTGCCGCCCTGGATGCCCAGACGCGACACATGATGCAGGAAATGCTGCTGGGGATTTGGGATGACCTAAAGACCACGGTGATTTTTGTCACCCACGATATTGAGGAGGCAATTTTCTTGGGCGATCGCATCTGCGTAATGGGGGTCCATCCGGGCCACATCAAAACCGAAATTCCGATCCACCTGCATCGTCCCCGCCACCTGGATGACACCCTGACAGCGGATTTTGTGGATCTGCAACGGCAGGTATTCGAGTGCATTCGCGAAGAAACGATGAAAAGTATGAGCGCAAGTTTTTAGGGCCGAACCAGGCCATATTGCGTAAGCACAAGACGTTTAAGAGCGCAGCGTTACAATGCTTGACGTAACTCTATTCTTTACGATGCCGTTTCCTACATCGTCGCCACCGCTTTTTCTAGAAACTCTGGCTGCATCCAGCGCTCCAGATTGATCTGGCCGAGATGTTCTTGGCCGGCAATTTGGCTGATCTGATGGAGATGGGCTTGTAGCCAGTCAGTGCGTAGTTCGGTTTCGGGACGGTAAACCACATTGGCCCCCTCCCCTTCGCTCGACAGCAGGGTTTTCGTAACAATCGAGGCATCCATATTCACCCAGCGGCTCACCAGATTAATGGCAACGGGCTGGGTCGTATACCAGTACTGGGCTGCGAGCAGCGCTTTCAGGTAGGCCACCGCAATTTCTGGAAACTGCTCAGCAACATCATCGCGAATCACCACCCCGTGAAACGTGGGCAGCCCATCAAGACTGTCTTGAAACAAACGGCGAAATTGTCCCCGGTGTCGGGCAATTTCGTGGAAGGGGGCAAAGTAGGCATAACCGTCTACCTGAGGGAAATTTTTCGTCAACTGCCGGGTGTTGAGATTTTCAATTGAGGATAGGGTAACGTTCTGCAGCAGTTGTCGATGGTGCAATGACCTCAGGATCATGCCATGGGCCGCAGAGTCAAAGGGAACAGCGATCGTTCTTCCTTTTAAGTCCTCAATACAGTTGAGTTGGGAGTGCTGGGGCACGATGATATCGTTGCCGGTGCCGTCTGGGTTGCTGGCCACAAAACTGATGAGCCGAGTATTGGCCGCTAGAGCGGTGCTGTCGCCAGGCCTAGCGCTGAGCAGTAGCGGGGAGTCTCCGAGTACGCCAATGTCAATTTGCTTGGCCCCTAATCCTGACACAATGGGCGCTCCAGAACTAAAATTTGACCAGCGAATTTGATATTGGGTACCGCTATAGCGCCCTTCGCGGGGGAGAAAATGCTCCAGCAGCCCCAACCGTTGAATAATCAATCCAGCAGTGACGGTTTGGATGGTCTGATTTTGGGTGCCAATCGTGAGGGCGATGGTTTTCGAAGGATGGAGCGATCCAGTACGCACCAAAAAGGTAGGGGCCTGGAATCGGGCCGTTTTCTTGGGCTTAGAGGGGTTTGCCGGCGTGTCAGTTAGGGGAAGTGCTGTACCTAAATTGTTCTGCAGCAGCGCCACAAATTGCTGAATCGGCTCCAGCGCCTGCCGTCCCCGAAAGGGTTTGTGTTCGCAGGTGGCTAGGGCGCGACACAGGCGTTTCGACATCAGTAGAAACAGCGGCGTGCCCAGGGAAAATTCTTCCAGGGGCACATTGCAGATCAGTCCGGTCTGCCGTTCAAGCTGAAAATCTAAATCAGAAACGACACTGACATAATGCCCCTGTAGCAAGTAGGTTCGCACCAGGCTGGGGGTGTCAACAATTTCTACAGCGGCAAAATCAGACAAGCTCAGGCCCAGCTCCTGCATCCGTTTTTGCAGGATAACTCGACTGGGAAATCCCTCTGGCAGCAATACCCAAGACTGATCCGTGAGTTCCTTTAAACTCAGCCAGGATTGTTGGGCTAGACCGTGACTGTGGGACATCGCCAGAGAATATTGCACGGTGTCAATAACGGTTTCTGAAATCTCATCAAAGGCAGAAAAACTGAGTTCAGAGATCCCTAAGTCAGCCTCCCCATCCTTGATCGCTCGATACATTTTTTCAATCGATTCGAATTGAATACAAGTCGCTTTTATGTTGGGGCAAATACGTCGGTATTCATATAGTTTTTGAGGCAACCAATAGCTAACAATGTCAGCCATTCCACCAATTTTTAGACTACTAAATTTACCCTGCTTAATGGCCCCAATTTCTTCTACAAGCTGACTTTCTAAATCAACCAGTTGAGGCCCCTCTTCCAGCAAGTATTCACCTGCCTGGGTGAGTTCAACCCGTCGGCCCAACCGCCTAAAGAGATTGGTTTCCAGGGACGATTCCAGAGCTTTGATTTTGGCACTCACCGCTGGCTGGGTCAGGTTCAGGATATCGGCAGCTTCCGTAAAGCTGAGACAGCGAGCTACTTCCAGAAAAACCTTAAGCTGATAAATTTCCATCTGTAAAGCTCTGAAATTACTGGATGGAGCAAGCAAGGATACTGAATATAAACTACATCCAACTTGGAAACTTGAGTTTTTACCG
Source organism: Cyanobacteriota bacterium (assembly GCA_027592485.1). Classification (GTDB taxonomy): domain Bacteria; phylum Cyanobacteriota; class Cyanobacteriia; order Phormidesmidales; family Phormidesmidaceae; genus PCC-6406. Next base: position 8,341 of record JAQCKL010000067.1, on the reverse strand, counting down.
TGGGGCGAACTACGGGTTTGGATGTGGCCAAGGTTTACTTAGCGGCTTTGAGAAAAATACATCTGGGTCGAGTCAGCAAACAGGATCATACAGAAAAGCAGACATGCTCAGCAGTTCACTTGATTTGCCTATGTTTCCTCGGCAAACTTGCGTATGAAAGTTTAGGCCCAGTGTTTCCATGCTAGGTGCCAGCAGCACAAAAACTTATGGGAATTATTTATGAGTTTATAGAAGTCTTTGATTGATGAACCGTAGCCATGGTTACAAACTATATTCATGATGCTCTAGCAGTCCCTTAAGATCTATAGGCAAGGCGTTAAAAGTCAATGATTTTGACCCTGTTCAGGTCTTGATTAATCTTTGTGATTGAATCTCGCTACCATTTAAGCTGAGGATGTGATTAGGTGAATATTCAGTATCTGAAAACTGATTTTTTAGTAGTGGGTGGCGGCACTGCCGGGACGATGGCTGCGATTAAAGCAAAGCAGGCTAGCCCTGAGAGCGATGTGCTGATTCTGGAGAAAGCCAACATTCGTCGCAGTGGTGCGATCGCCATGGGTATGGATGGGGTCAACACCGCCGTCATCCCGGGTAATTCCACCCCAGAGCAATACACCCGTGAAATTACCATTGCCAACGACGGCATCCTGAATCAGAAGGCAGTATACGAGACCGGGCGACTGGGCTTTGAGGTGATTCAGGAACTGGAGAGCTGGGGGGTCAAATTTCAAAAAGACCACGAAGGCAATTACGACCTGAAGCAGGTGCACCGGGTGGGCAAATACGTGTTGCCTATGCCCGAAGGCAAAGACCTCAAGAAAATCTTGACCCGCCAAGTCAAGCGCCACAAGGTTAGAGTTACCAACCGGGTGATGGCCACTCGGGTGATGGTGCAAGACGGTCGCGCCACTGGGGCCGTGGGCTTCGATGTCCGCAGTGGTGATTTTGTCGTGATTCAGGCCAAGGCAGTCGTGCTGTGCACCGGTGCCTGTGGTCGGCTGGGTCTACCCGCCTCGGGCTATCTCTACGGCACCTACGAAAATCCCACCAATGCTGGGGATGGCTACTCCATGGCCTACCATGCCGGGGCCGAACTCACCAATATTGAGTGCTTCCAAATCAATCCGCTGATCAAAGACTATAACGGTCCGGCCTGCGCCTATGTCGCGAGCCCATTTGGGGCCTACACCGCCAATGCTGAAGGCCACCGCTTTATCAACTGCGACTACTGGAGTGGCCAGATGATGCTAGAGGTCTACAAGGAGCTGAACTCCGGCAAGGGGCCTGTACATCTGAAGATGTATCACCTCGACGATGACACCATCGCCGAAATTGAATCCATCCTGTGGGCTAACGAGCGGCCTAGCCGGGGTCGCTTCCATGAAGGTCGGGGAGAAAATTACCGTACTGACGGGGTAGAGATGAACATCTCCGAGATTGGCCTCTGTAGCGGCCACAGTGCTTCGGGGGTATGGGTCAACGAACGGGCCGAGACCACAATTCCTGGCCTTTACGCCGCCGGTGACATGGCCAGCGTGCCCCACAACTACATGATTGGGGCTTTTGTCTATGGCCGCATTGCTGGGGAAACCGCGATGGGCTATGTGGATGGTCTGGATCATATGGAACCCGATGCCGAATTTTTGGCTGCCGAGCAGGCCCGCATTTATCAACCCCTCGAAAAACCTGATGGGGTCCCCCATACCCAGGTGGAATACAAGCTCCGCCGCCTAGTGAACGACTACCTACAACCCCCCAAGTCACCCACCAAGATGGACATTGGCTTGGAGAAGTTCGTTGCCTACGAAGAAACCCTCGACATCATGGGGGCCAGCGATCCCCACGAACTGATGCGCTGTATGGAGGTCCACTTTATCCGCGATTGCGCCGAGATGGCTGCCCGTGCCTCTCTCTACCGCAAAGAAACGCGCTGGGGCTTGTACCACTATCGCCTCGACTATCCCGAAAAGAACAACGAGGAGTGGTTCTGCCACGTCAATCTGAAGAAAGGCGAAACCGGCCAGATGGAGCTATTCAAACGCCCGGTAGAACCCTACATTGTGGATGTGAATTTAGAGAGCGAAATCTATGACGTGGCCGCGCGATAACGCTGCCGGTCTGCCGGTCTAAACCGTCCATTAACCCAATCTATTGGCAACGTAATTCCCATGGCCCTAACCAACCAACGCGTCGATGTCCCCGTGATCGTCGATGAATCGAAATGCTTAGAAAAATGTGTGGCCTGCATTGAGGTCTGCCCCCTCGACGTGCTAGTCAAGAACCCCGAAACCGGTAAAGCGTACATGAAATATGACGAGTGCTGGTTCTGTCTGCCCTGCGAAAAGGAATGCCCGACCAATGCGATTACGGTACAGATTCCGTTTTTGCTGCGCTAGATACCGTCATTTTGGAAATACGACCCATGCACACCGCCGATATGGATCCTGAAGTAGCCCAGTGGGTTGAAATGCTGCGATCGCCCCAGCTCGAAGAGCGGCTTGTCGCTGTCAAAACCCTACAGCACCTGGGGGATGAAGAGGCGATCGCCCCCCTGATCGCCGCCCTGGATGACGAAAATGCCACAGTGCAAGAAATTGCCATCACCACCCTGTGGGAATTTGCCAACCCCGTCGCCATTAATCCGCTGATTAAATGCCTGAGTTCTCCCCACGAGAACGTGCGCCATGAGGCGCTGTCGGCCCTCAAAGAGTTGGTCTCCACCAACGACCTGATGAAGCTGCTAGATGTGTTGCAAGGGGCTAATGTTGACGCGCAGCTGAACGTGCTGGTGTTGCTGCGCAAAATCCATGATGCTCAGGCCCTGCCGTTTATCCTGCCCTTCTTCACCTCCGAGAACCCCGATCTGCGGGAAGCGGCAGTGATCACCCTGCGATATCTCAATCAAGTGGTGCGTTGCGAACCGGCCTTGGCCCTCGCTCAAGATCCGGTCAAGGCGGTGCGACGGTCCACGACCTTAACGCTGGGGCATCTTACTGATGACGCTGTGGTGCCACTCCTTTGCCAATTGCTCACCAGCGATGAGGATTGGCAAGTCCGACGTAATGCTGCTCAGTCCCTTGAACTCATCGCTAGCCCAGAGGCCGTTGAATCCCTGATCAAGGCCATGGATGACCCTGAATGGCAGGTGCGCAAATTTACCACTCGGGCCTTACAGACGACCCCCGATCGCCAAGCCTTACCGGCTCTAATCAAGGCGCTCACCGACGAATACTCTGACGTCCGTCGTGATGCTGCCACCGCCCTGGGCCGCATCGCCGATGCCAACGCCCTCCCTGCCCTACAGCAAACCCTCAACGACCCCGACATGGACGTGCGCATCTTTTCCCAGCGGGCGATCGACAGCATTCAGCAGTCTCTGTCAGAAACCTCCAATGTCTAACCATGCGTCTCCATTCCACCGTGCTGATGCAACCCCCACCGAGACCCCGCCTCCCAGCCCGCAGGACCTGACCCACAAGGCTGAGGTAATTGGGCAGCTTAAAACCCTACGCGAGCCCATGCTAGACAACGATCTAGTCAGTTTGGGGATGGTGCGCAACCTCCAAGTCGTGGACAACTATGTGTATCTGCGGCTCTACGTCGGGCGTCATCAGCTCAAGCTGCAAGGGCAAGTGCAGGCCACCATTGGGCAATTGCCCTGGTGCAAAAAGGTCTATGTACAGCTCTGCACCATTCCGGGGGTCCGTACTACCCTCGCCGTGTCCAGCGGCAAAGGCGGGGTGGGTAAAACAACAACTGCCGTCAACTTGGCTGCCGCCCTCACCAAAACCGGGGCCAAAGTGGGTCTGCTAGATGCCGACATCTACGGCCCCAACGTGCCCCAAATGCTAGGGCTAGAGCAGGCCCAGGTCCAGGTCATCGATACCCCCGATGGCCAGCGATTTGTGCCCCTAGAAGCCCATGGCATCAAGCTGATGTCGGTGGGGCTATTGGCCAAACCTGATCACCCCCTAGCGTGGCGGGGGCCAGTGATGCATAAAATTCTCACCCAGTTCATTCACGAAGTTGATTGGGGTGAGTTGGACTATCTCCTGATTGATCTTCCCCCTGGGACCGGTGATGCCCAAATCACCATTGTCCAAGAAAGCCCAATTTGCGGGGTATTAATGGTGACCACGCCCCAGCAGGTGGCGGTGTCCGACGTGCGCCGCAGCGTACACATGTTTCGTCAGGTGGGGGTGCCGGTGCTGGGCCTGGTCGAGAATATGAGCTACCTGCTCTGCGGCCATTGTGGTGAACCCACACCGATCTTTGGCAGCGGTGGCGGAGCCCAAATTGCCACTGAAATGTCGGTGCCCCTCTGGGGTCAGGTCCCCATTGACCCCCGGATTTGTGAACAGGGTGATGCGGGGGTGCCCTTACCGTTGCAAGTGCCCGATGCGCCCCTGAGTCAGGTCTTTGGGCAAATTGCCACTGGCCTCAATGCGACCTTTGCCGTTACTAAAGCCCAGGAGCCGGTGGCAGCTTATTGAGTAGCAGTGATTTGCGCCTGGAGGGGGCTGGGAGGGCAGGGTGCTAGGAGGGCAGGGTGGGTTGCAAAGGCAGAGCTGACCCACATCCTGCCCCTATCCATACAAGGATTTAAGTCATGAAATTATCCGCAAAGCCGGACCCAAGGGCAACAGCCCTTGGGAAGCGTTCTGCTGGTTGGAAACGCCAGATCATCAGGCTTGTACCTGGGCTCGGGCTAGCCGCGCTGATGGCGGCAGTGGCCATTGTGATGGGTCGAGTCATGGGTTTAGAGACCCTCAACCCATTGCTAATCGCTGTGGTGCTGGGCATTGGTTGGCGACAATGGGGCCCCATCCCAGTGGCATGCCGTCCCGGCATTAAGTTTTCGATGAAGCGGGTGCTGCGGCTGGCGGTGATTTTGTTGGGGCTGCGCCTGAGTTTGGCCGAAGTCATGGCGGTCGGACCCTGGGGACTGGGGATGGTCACCATCGGCACCATCAGCACATTTTACTTAACCTGTTGGCTGGGGCGTTGGCTGGGCATTAATCCTCACTTGGTGCGGCTCATTGCTGCGGGCACCTCGATCTGTGGCGCTTCGGCAGTAGTGGCGACCAATCCGGTGATCGAGGGGTCTGAAGAGGATATGACCTATGCGATCGCCACCATTACGGGCTTTGGCACCCTAGCGATGCTGACCTATCCCCTCGTGGGAACGCTGCTACAGCTTAGCCCCCAAGCCTTTGGCATCTGGTGTGGCGCTTCGGTGCATGAGGTGGCCCAGGTGATTGCCACGGCCTTTCAAAGGGGTAGCGTCAGCGGCGAATTGGCGGTCATCACCAAGCTATCGCGCGTGCTGCTGCTAGTGCCGATCATTATTAGTTTGGGCTGGCAAACCAGGCGTTCTAGGGGTCCAGGATCCGTGGCTCAGCCGCTACCATTGCCCTGGTTTGTGCTGTTTTTTTGTCTCTTAGTCATCGCCAACAGTCTGGGTCTCGTCGCGGCACCGATTAAAACGGTGATCCTGAGCAGCAATGAAGTGTTGCTTTGTATGTCGTTGGTGGCCATGGGGTTAGAAGCCAATATATCCAACCTGACCAAGCTCGGTCTGAAGCCCATTTATCTGGCTGGACTGTCCTGGCTATTTCTGGCCGTGATCAGCCTATTTATGATTCATTACGCACCGCTGTAGCCGCCATTCTCAGTCCTGAGCAATCTAGAAGCAACCAGCGTTTCCGACTTGATTTTGACGCACTACTTTGACGGGCAAAAATTCCACCGGAATTGTTGCTAATTGCAAATAATTACCTCGAAACCGAAATCATTGACGTGAGTAGCGACATATCTCGTTGGTAAAAGATGTATTTTCTGTCCCAATAATTAAAGAGAACAACAGTTTCGTTCTTGATAGAACCGGTTTCGCTAGGGTGAGGACAGCGGCAATACATGCCGAGTCATCATTATCTGATTAATGAATTCCACCATGACTTCCCGTACTATGTTTTCTCCAGCCCGCTGGCTCCCTTGGGTCATGGCAGCGGGCGCATTTTGGCTGAGCAGCAGCCTCTTGCTAGATCTCGTGATCATGCCGGTGATGTATACCTCAGGCATGATGGCAGAGCCGGGCTTTGCCCCTGCGGGGTATACCCTCTTCTGGACCTTTAACCGGCTGGAGTTGGTCTGTGCTGCCCTGATTTTGACCGGAGTACTCGCCTTAAGACGCCAGCCGGGAGAGTTTGATGTGCTCAACGGTGGCAGTCGCAGTCGCTGGGCCTTAGGGATAGGTCTATTGCTGATTACCTTGACCCTGATCTGCACCTACGGACTTACCCCTGAGATGGGTGCTTTAGGGGTTTCTTTAGATAGCTTTGCCGAGGCCAATGCCACTCCAGCAGCGATGGACTGGTTGCACGGGGCTTACTGGGCCGTAGAGATCTTAAAGCTATCGGGCTTGGGCCTCTTAACGGGGCTGTGCTACCAGGATATGAGTCAGCAAAATGGGCCAGGGGCGATCTCGTAGGTCGTTTTTAGATTCTGGTCTGGATCAGTTCACAGCGATAGAATTCCCTCTGTACTTGGCGGTGCAGGGGGAATTACTTTTGGGGAACCAGATTGGATTTTGTCGGTTCATCTGAGAAAAGCTGGCCTATCATGACCCCAATCAGTTCGGCTGGCTGCTACCGACCGAAGGGAATCAGGAGAGACTATGACCACCCTAAAAACCACGATCGCCCTAATGGGATGTCTGCTATTGAGTAGTGCACCTCTCCCCAGTAGGGCCGCAGCAGGTGATAACGCGGAAACCGCCCTGCTCACGTTAGAGATCACCCAAGCGCCCACCCCTGGGGAAGAGGTTGCACCAGGGGAAGAAACCTTGCCCGCAGCAGAGCCCCTACCGCCCCCTGTGGAGTTTTATAACAGTGGTGTGGGTCGTTTCAATGGTGGCGATTACCCAGGGGCCATTGCTGATTTTGATGAGGCTATTCGCCAGCGCCCAGACTATGCCGAAGCCTTTATGTACCGAGGGGCGGCCTATAGTGAGCTTGGAAATTTGACCGAGGCGATCGCCAGCCTTAACCAAGCTATTCGGTTAGATCCAACCTTGGCCCAGGCTTACCTGCTGAGGGGCACCGCCTATTACGAACTGGGCGATGTTCAACGGGCCATTACTGACGTGCAGACAGCCCTTATCCACGACCCCACCCTGGTGAATGGTTACCTTTATCAGGGTCTTGTTGACGTGCAGGCGGGCGATCCTGAAACCGCAATTGCCAGCTTTACTGAAGCGATTCGTCTGAATCCCGATCAGCTCAACGCCTATATCTTGCGGGGTTTTGCCTACGATAAGCAGGGTAACTATCAAGCGGCGATCGCTGATTTCTCCTATGTGATTGAGCGGGAACGGGTGAGCCCAATTGCCTACGTAGGTAGGGGCGCAGCCTTTTACCATCAAGGGGAACTTCGGGAAGCTGAGCGGGATCTCGATATTGCCATTCGCTATGCGCCCTCCTCCGCGATTGCTTACTACAACCGGAGCTTTGTCTATGCCGCTCAAAATCGCCCCACCCGAGCCATTCGTGACCTGAATGAGGCGGTTAAGCATAACCCTGAGTTTTTTGATGCCTACCTCAGCCGAGGGTTGCTCCAGGCTGATTTACAGGATTATGCGGCTGCCCTAGAAGACTTCGACTTGGCCCTGGCCCTCAACCCCAATTCCGCCAGAGCTTATCGCTACCGGGCAGAGGTGCGGATAGCCATGGGCGATGAGCGGGGAGCCCTAGCGGACTATAGTGAATCCCTGATTTTAGATGGCGGGAACGCCGAAGTCTACAAGGCCCGAGGCGATGTCCGCCTCAGCCGAGGGGACTTACCCGGTGCCCTCGGAGACTACAACCAGGCGATCTTTCTTAACCCTAGCTATACCGATGCCTATGCGGCCCGAGGGCTGGCCTACGGACAGGCAGGGGACCCTCAGCGGGCCTATGACGATCTCTCCCTGGTGATTGCCCTGACCGAGGATAACATTGACCCTGATGTGCTCTACCAGCGGGGGGTATCACGGCTGCGGTTGGGCGATCGCTTTGGGGCACGATCAGACCTAGAGCAGGCCGCTGCCCGCTATCTAGAAACGGGCCAAGCCGAACCCTATCGCCAAACCCTGCAGCAGTTACGCCAGTTTTAGCGAGGGTTGCTGGGCCAGCTCATATCGCGCTGGCCCCTTTGCTTAGGACACCTAGGACCGCTCTGATCCTTAGCGTAGAGGCAAAGGGGCTCGCAGTCTGGTCCTAACCGGACTGGCGACTCCTAATATCTTCAAAAAACGGATCCTGACAGCAGAAAGGGGGTGCCATGATGGCACCCCCTTTCTGCT
>JAQCKL010000066.1 GCA_027592485.1 Cyanobacteriota bacterium | reverse complement strand
GCAACTGCTGGGTGTGTAGCGAGTATCACCTTTTAAAGTAGAGCTCTTTGCCGTAGACCAAAGTCTATGAATATGAGATGTAAGCAGCCCTAGAAGATAGTAATCATCTGAGGCTATGGCAACGTTTAAATCTCCTGGCAACCACTCAGAATCAAACGGCAAAAAGATTGTCCATTTGGAGACTCTTGGGGTTGCAAAATAAAAACGCAGATTTTTAACTGCCGTCCTCAATGCCTCATTTGTACGTTTAAATCTCCACCATTTTTCTCTAAGGACAGCTTCTCTGTTCTCTTCGCGCTCAGGCTTTACATATAGCTTTACATGTTCAAAGGGAAGCTTGTAAAAAGAAACTTCCTCAATGCTCATATTGGAGAAATCTATAATCCATCTGTCAGGAATACCGTGAGGATTTCTTGCTAAATCACTCCCCATTGAAAAACACTTTATTACATTCTTATTTTTATTATTATTGGCAATCCATGAATTAGCCTTTTCCTCTTCTATAAGAAAACCTTTCCCATTAGGTTGTACGCCAATAAAACTCATGCTGCGGTTAGACGAGAGGCGCGATGCCGCTACTAGATCAACTTCAGAAGTTAGAGATGAATTAATTCGAGAAACTCGTTCGTTGTCTAAAAAGTAGTCGACAGGCTCTTGTTTGCTCCAATTAACCAAGCTAACATGTACCACAGCTTCACCTGACCAGGGTTGTGTAGAAATAGCTTCATGAATAAAGCCACCATTCTCAGTGATGTAATCGAGAGTGACAGATCTACTCTTTCCTTGACTAATTGAATTAGTGGCAACAAGACCTGCTCTACCATTTTCATTAACCCGCTCATGAGCTAGACGAAACCAATAACTAGAAAAATCAACTTGTGCACGAATATTAGAGAACTTTTCAAATACTTTTTCTGCGTAGTCGTCTCCTAACTCAAGACGAATTCGAGATCCACCTAAAAATGGCGGATTCCCAATAATTGCATCCGCCTTCGGCCAATCCGTAAACAACGCATCCTTGCAGACAATATTGCTGTCCAACGTATCCAGCGGTAACGTCGCCTCAGTCAGGCTCAACCGATCCACCGCCACCTTCCGCGCAATCATCAACGTCACCCGCGCCAACTCCACCGCAAACGGGTTGTTGTCAATGCCAAAAAACTGCAACGGCGTCACAAACCCCATCTGCATTTGGTCACGGGGCGACTTTCTGCGCTCCGCAATCTTGTCCAACAAATCCTGCTCAATTTGCTTCAGCTCCTGATAGGCAATATAGAGAAAATTGCCTGACCCACAGGCCGGGTCTAGCACCCGATACTGCTGTAACTCAAGCTGTAGCGCTTCCAACTGCCCAATCGTATTGGCCTGATCAATCCGCTCCTCCCAATAGCGCGAAATCGTTGGGCGGACGATTTTCATGATGTCCGCTTCGGCGGTGTAGTGGATACCGTGGGCATGGCGATCGCCCTTATCAATCGCCGACTCAAAAATGCTGCCAAAGATAGCCGGACGCACCATGCTCCAGTTTTGCAACGCCGACGACTCTAAAAAATTCAGCTCTGGCGGGGTCAGCTCTAAGGGGTGAATCTCTGAAAACAGCCCCCCATTGAAATAGTCCACCCCCTGATAGCGCCCTGCCGGAGTCACCCCAGCGGTATTCATCTCTCGGAATAGCCCGCCAATCACATCGTAGGCACTCTCCCCAGCCAAGCAATCCTGCACCGACTGCACAAACAGATTGCGGGGCAGCAGTTGCCGGTCCTCGGCAAACATCGCCAAGACACACTGCAACAAAAACCGTTGGGCCACCAAATCCGGCTGGTCAAACTGCCCTTGGCGGATGAGGCGATCGCGCAGCATTTGGTACAGCTCCCCCATGCGAGCCGCCGCCTTCTCGGTCACCTCCACCTGGTTGTTGCCAAAGATCGACTTCTGCTCCGTCACCTCCATAAAGCCAAAGGTGCTGGCGCGATCGGGGAGCTCCTCTAGGGTGAGTTGGTCGATGGGGGTATCGATTTGGGTGTCGAAGTCGTAGATCCAGAACGCATCAAAGTTGCACAGCAGCACGTAGCGGGGCCGGTTGGGTACCGCCCGCTGCCAATAGTCAAAGGCTTGGGAATAGTGCTTGGCGAGGTCTGTCCCTCGCTTTTTCATCTCGATCAGCACACGGGGCTTCCACACCAGATCGGCAAAGCCAGTTTTGCCCTTCTTGCTGCCCTTTTGGATGCGCTTCTCGTAAACCGCCCCCGCTTCTAAAGCCCCCCCATGATCAAAGGCGCGAAAGAAGCGATCCAAAAATACCTGGGCTTCCCCCTTTTCATCGCCGGTGATGTGCGCTTTGCAGAAATTGACGAAGGTCTGAAGGGTTTCGGGTCTGGAGGCCATACAACACCGAGGATGAAGCTCTGTCGGTTAAGGATGGCTCAAAAGTCTAAGAAAGTCGATTAAGCCCATAGGGCGCGTTCCTTTGGCCGTCCTAAGGCCACACCCGCACCATGCCCGCCAGAGACATTTGTCCGGGGGTGAGGGTGCAGTACTTTAAGTCCACCTCGGGGCCTAAATCCAGTTGAAAGCCCTGGAGTGCGGGCAGTGGGGCAAAGGCACCGTCCGCTAACCATTGGGGATTTTGCAGCTGTAAATAGCGACCTTCGATGATGGCCAGCCCCGTAGCAATCGTCATCGGCGGCAGGGTTTCCCCGGCTCGGGGGATCATCTTTAGGGTCACCACCCCGGTTTCGATTTTCGCGTCGCAGTCGTAATAGGGATGCACCGTTTTGTCTGGGCAGGCCGCCAGCATGGCTTTGAGCACTGCCGCCTCCGGTTCCGCCGCCGCCAATTGGGTCAGAAAGTTGTAGAGCCCCTCCTCCAACAAAGAGGAATTTAAAGAGGTATTGAGATCAGCTTCTGTGAGTTTGAGATCCCCATTTACTTCAAAGGCCGCCAGTAGCTTGAGTTGCTTTCCCCGCAGGACTTGGCCCAGATTGACCCGAATCTCTTCCGCCTGTACGGCGATCTGGCTGACGTGAATGCCCTGGTAAATCGCCCGCCGAGCTGCCACCTCTACCCGTGGAATGTAGCCGGACAAAATTTGGCGATCGCGCCCCTCCAGCTTAAAAATCAGATCCTCCACATGCTCCACCTGGGAAGTGAGCCACAGCCGCACCGCTGGGGGCAAAAGGCGGCTAATCAGGCGGCTACCGCCCTGGGCCGATGCATTGGCGGCTGGGGTGTCGGATATAGGGCGATCGGCCACGGAATTCTCCCATTCAAATCTCTCCGCTGTATTCAACCATGATTCGTTAAATTCAAGGGAGCGGAGATTACGCCAAGGGCTCACAACCGAGGAAAGGGCGAGATGAAAACACTGTCATTCAGCAACGGCGACACCATGCCCATCCTGGGGCTAGGCACCTGGAAGTCTGCCCCCGGCGATGTGTATAAGGCGGTCAAAGCCGCGATCCAGGTCGGATATCGCCACATCGACTGTGCCTTGATCTACGGCAATGAGGCCGAGATTGGCCAGGCCCTGACCGAATCTTTTGCAGAAGGGCTGGTCACCCGAGAGCAGCTCTGGGTCACCTCTAAACTCTGGAACGACTGCCATGCCCCCGTCGATGTGCAGCCCGCCCTCGCGAAAACCCTCGCCGATTTACAACTGGACTATCTGGATCTGTATTTGATCCATTGGCCCGTCTCCTTGAAGAAAGGGGCGAGCTTTCCCCTATCGCCCGAAAAGCTGATTGGCCCAGATGAGCTACCGATTTTAGCCCCCTGGCAAGCCCTAGAGACCTGTGTGGATGCAGGCTTGTGCCGCCACATTGGCGTCTCTAACTTTAGTGCCACCAAGCTTCAAGCCTTGATGGCGGAGGCCCAGATCAAGCCAGAGATGAACCAGGTGGAGCTGCATCCCTATTTGCAGCAACCCAACCTGGTGAGCTTTTGCCAGGAGCAAAACATCCACCTCACCGCCTATTCCCCCTTGGGATCCCCCGATCGCCCTGCGGGTCTCAAGGCTGAGGATGAACCCGTATTGCTAGAAGACCCGGCCATTATTGCCATTGCCGATCGCCATGGTGCTTCACCGGCCCAAGTGTTGATCAGTTGGGCCATCCATCGAGGAACGGCGGTGATTCCGAAGTCGGTGACGCCTGCCCGCATTGCCCAAAACCTAGCGGCGGCAGAACTATCGCTAACGGATGCGGAACTGGGGGCGATCGCGGCCTTAGATCGCGATCGGCGCTATGTCAGTGGGGCATTTTGGGTGGTAGAAGGGGGACCCTACACCATCGCCAATCTCTGGGATGAGTAGATTCAAGCCGTTGCCCTGCATCCCCAGGGGCAGCCATTCAAGGGGAGGGTCTACCCGTGCCCTCCCCCTGGCGATCGCCCAAAAAAAGACCCAGGTTGCCCTGGGCCTCAGCCGATATCGAGAAGTTTAAATTTTTGATTGAAAGGCTTGATTTATAAAAGCTGACCTTATTATGCCTAAACGCCACCAAAAGTCTAGGGGCAATGGCTGGCAGTCTACCCATCCGTGGCCACCTGGGTTACCCCAAAATTGATACGGCGTCCTAAGGCTGCCACCAAGACCAGCAAAACCCGCGCTAGGACTCGGTGTCGCCGAACGCGTTGGCAAGACAGGGGGTAGGGGTTTACCCCCTAACGCCTTTTGGTATAATAAGAATAATCTTTGTAGATCTAAATTTTACTGACTGCGCCATTTTTTTGATGTCAGGGTTAATGCGGAGCCGTTTAATCTCGATTAGAAATCAGGGTTAATTATTCAATCTTCAGAACAGTTGCTGAAAGTTGGCGTAGTAGAAACTTGGCGATAAATCAATCCAAAGTTCAGCTCTGTAGCGTTAAGCAGCAGTCGTTTTTGCTGGGGGATATCTGGTGGTAGCGCTTTCTGCACCCCCCGTGGATCATCAGTGGGGAAATCTGAGTTTTGTCTCAACACTATACCTTTGCCCAATTCTAGATCAGCTACTAGCGCGGGTACCCCGTCGCTGGCACCCTGAGGTACGCCTTGGCCTTCAGGAAGCCCTGGTCAATGCAGTTAAACACGGCAATCAGCTCGATCAGCAAAAGGTCATTTCAGTCCGTTATACCGTTGTGAAGGGTCGCCATTGGTGGGTGATTGCGGACCAAGGCGGTGGTTTTGACCCGCCCTGTGGGTGCCATGAACCGCCATCGGAAGTGATGCCAGCCGCAGATGTTGGCGACTGCGGGCGAGGACTGTATATCTTGCATCAGGTTTTTGATGAAGTTCGCTGGGTCCATGGTGGCCGTGAACTTCATCTTTGCAAGCATGTGCGTGGATGGTTTCAATTCCCTCAGATTGGTTAGGTGACATAACTTGATCCTGCTAAGGCGATCGCCCCTACCCCACCCTGGTCAGCAATCACGCGGACAATACCGCCCTCTTTGAGCCGCTGGTGCGATCGGTGGCCTAGCGGTGATGGCGCTGGTACATCAGTGGGTTTCCTTTTTGGCCTAGGGGGCAAGCTTTTTCACCATTAACGTAGCGCTGCTGGGGCACAACCCCGAGAACTCCTGGGTGGCCTTGATCGGTTCAGGGACGGCCTTTCTGTCTCCATGGGCATAGCCGAGCTGGGCGAAAAACGCGGCTGCGGTGGTGGTGAGCAAATAGAGTTCGCCCACGCCTGTTTCCTTAGCGTAGGTCTCAGCGGCAGCGACTAGGACTTTGCCCATCCCGGTTCCGCGCACCTCTGGAGCGACAGCCAAGGACCGCAACAACGCCACCGAACCCAAAAGCTCTAGCCCGATGATACCTTGGGGATTTTCAGGGTCACCACAGCCCCAGAAATGTTCGAAATGGTGGGCTTGTAGATCGGCAGTGGGTAGATCGCAGGCGGTTAGTAAGGCCCGCGATCGCCCTTCAGAGGGGCGGCGAATGATCTCCATCAGGGCCTCCTGGGGCATGGATTATCCAGGGTAACCTCAGATCAGCCTGGCCATTCAAAGTGGGGCGATCGCTGCCAGCAATGCATCCAGGCAGGCGGTCTCGCTCCGTTTTGCCGTATCGATGACGATGCGCTCCTGCGACCAGGGATGATACTCGCGATTCACCACCTGCTCCCAGGTGGGCAACTGCAAGCCGGGGATATCAGCGGCGCGTGACTCAATGCGGCGGCGGTGTTCGTCTGCATCAGAGCAGATCACTTCGATGTTGAGAAAGGCCGCCTGGTTGCTGGTGGCGGTCTGCTCCCATTCTCGTCTGCTGAGGGCGATCGGATTGCAGGAATCGGCAACGACGTTTATGCCCAGTCGGAGGTTGTCGGCGGCGATGCGGTAGGCCAAGCGGTAGCCTTCCCCTTCAACTGGCAAACCACAGAGATCCCTGAGGGCTTGTTCGATCGTGTCAATGCGGAGGTGAATGGCGTTGAGGTGGGCTGCCAGTTGCTGGGACAAGCTGGTCTTACCGGTGCCGGGTAGGCCCGAAAAGATAAAGAGTGTCGTCATTTTTTCGGCCCGATCAGCATGGTTAGGGTGGTTGGGTTCAGCATGTTTGCCGCTCGGTTGCGCTTTGCTGGAGTCCGACTTATTCCAGATCCGACTTATTTCAGATAATTTTCCAACCAGGCGCGATCGCTGTCACTGAGGGGAGGCACGGGATCTTGCATAGTTAATCACCAGGTCATAGCCCGACTGGTCGCAGTTGGGGGCCGAGGTGGATGGCGATCGCGGTAATCAGCCGGTGGTGGAAGTTATGCCAGGAGCGGGGATGCTCTAGGTAGGGATCCATTCCGGGCAGGGGTGAGGGCATGGAAAACACCGGTGGGTGTTTTTATTTTAGTGGGGGTGGGTCTTGATCCTAGCAGTGCCCAGACTCCGGCTGGGCACCAGGATCAAGAGAGGCGGCAGAGCCGCAGACACCGTTCACCAGGCAGAGCCTGGGAACGAGGTAAGGTCCGTTTCAGTCGATTTTGGTGGATCAGGAAGCATATCTGCTGCATTTGTCGCGCTACATTCACCTGAATCCCGTGAAGGCGGGTTTGGTGGATCGGGCGGAGGATTGGGAGTTTTCGAGCTACCAGGACTATGTGGCGTTACGGCAGGGAAAGTTACCGCAATTTGATAGCGTGCGTGAGCAGGTCGGGACAGCCCAGGAGTATCAAACTTTTGTGGAGGCAGATCAGTTGATGCAGACTGGATTACAGCAATTGATGTTGGATGAGTAACCTGTATTCCAGGAGATCCCAGGGTTCTTGGGTCTCAATGAAGATACTGTTTAAGCGTGCTCAAAGAACCCTGGGATCTTGGGGTTGGGTCGGTTGCTCCAGGAGATCCCAGGGTTCTCATGTCGTGATGAGGATGCCGTTGAGGTGTGTACGAAGAACCCTGGGATCTTGGATTTGGGTGCCAGGTAACGGATCTCCGAAATGCTTGATTTTCCGTATAGAGGAGGTCTGCAATAATGCTTTTGGATCGGGCTGAAGCGCTTATCTGCTACAGTTTACAAGTCTGGATGCGAGAGAAGAAACAACCCACACATAATCCCTCCCCCACCCAGGAAGATGTCCCCTCGGTGAAGAGATGTCAAAATCTATACTCACACCCCAGCCCACTAAATCAAAAAAAGAACTAAACACCTTTGCACGATACTTGCCATCGGCAAGGCCACCGCATTGGTTTAAGTAAAGTTCTTTTTGCACGCTAAAACCAAATTTACCGTTGCTATATTTCACCCACAGCCCGTCTATGGCTTTGAGCTGATCACAAGGAAAATTGAGTAACTCCTCAGGCTCAAAAAACTGGCCGACATCCTTGCCCACTGCGGTGATCATCAACCGATAGGTTTCCTCATCGGCGGCTTGCCACTGACCCTTTTTGAGGTATTCCTCCAGCGCTTGATAGCGGGACGTTTCCACCGCCTGTTGGAGCCCTTCTAGCTCTGCCGCTAAACCAGGGTCAATGCGTTTGGTGGTGTCTTGCCAGCAGGCATAGGCTAGGTCAGTCGCTTCCATTGCCAACATTTTGCGGATCAGGCCCGTGGGATTGACCTGGGCGGCATAGAGCAAGATCGTCGGTTTCCACCAGTCGTCGTCAAAGTGGAGGGTCTCTTCCTTGTGGGTTCTGGCAATCTCGGCGGCAGCTAGATATTCCTGAAAGCTCAGGTGAGCAAATTCAATATCGTCCTCCTGCTCCACCAACAGTTCGCTAATTTGGACCACCTGCTCTAAGAAATCTTTGGCCTCTACCGTCTCGCCCTGGGTCTGCAAATACCCCTTCAGTAGCGCCACTAACTGGCCACGAGGCACCCGCTCCCACTTGTGTTCCATCATCTCTAGGGCCAGCATTTGCAAAATCGTCTGGGCATCACATTGGGTCAGCAGGGTATCGAGCTTGCGGGCACGGGGGCGATCTCGGAGCTGTAGCAGGCAAATCTCCCGATACAGTTCAACCCGCCGCCTCGGCAGCTTTGCCCCCGGATATCGGCGGTGAAAGGTGACAATCATGTTGAGCAGCAGGGGATTTTTGGCCAGGTCCTTGAGTTCCTGACGGGCCTCGATTTGACTCAATAAGTCATGGGCCGAGTCGCTGGCAATCTGTCGCACATCCGGTGTGTCCCTGCCGCCGTGGGCATATCGTTCCTGGCATTGATACCAGCGGGTCACAAAGTCGCATCGTTGGTTTTCGTTAAAGTCCCTTACCCACAGGGTGGTAGAGAGTTCTAGTCGGTCGGCGGCATCTTGCTCTTTATAAGCTTTGGGCCGTGAGGTGAGCATAAAGATGGAGTTGCCATAGCGGCGCATTTGGGCATTAATCCATCGCGCCACCGCAGGGCGTTGGTCTTTGGCGACCTCATCAAAGCCGTCGAGCATCACCACCACCTGGCCCCGGCGCAGCAGATCGGTGGCCCAGTTTTCCGGGGCGGGGCGATCATCACCTTCCTTGGGCAAATTCGGGATGTGATGCTCGGTAATGAGTGTCGGCAGGTCGGGGGCGTCTGCTTTCGCCAAAATATCTCGGTATTTCCGCAGCACCAACAACACCGGAATACGCTTCGGCACCTGGAATCGTTTTTGTTGTTGGATGGCGTGCATGTAGGCGACGTGCTTTAGCAGGGTGGTTTTGCCGTAGCCGCCCCAGGCCAAAATTGCCAGTTGCCGAAAGGGCCGATTTTGCTCGGCCTTACCCATAAAGTGCCAGATTTTGAGATCTTGGATTTGCGCTAGCGCTTGAGTCGCCGGGTCTCCCGGAGGCAGCTTAAATCCGGGTTTGCTAGCGCTGAGGTCTAGCCCCAATGGCACAAAGACTTCTTCTAGTAAGGGCGCAAAGATGCCTTCGTGCTGAGCCATGCCTTCGGGGCGGTAGGCTTGGCAGTCCCACGCCTGACATTGTAGATACCAGTCTTCAAACCCACTGGCACGGGTGACGAGTTGCTCGGCTTTGTGATCGATAACTTTACCGGCTCGTTCTAGGCGCTTCTGGTTGCCTTTGTGCAACGGTTGCAGCAGCGTTGTCCCGTAGGACATACCCAACCCAATCACTGCTGACGCGATCGCTTTGGGAATGTCATCTTGCTTAAAGAGCTGCCAAAATGCACCGGCACCGCCCGCAGTGATACTGGCGGCTGAGATCGCTTTTAGCAAAATTTCTGCCAGTCGCTCGTTGGGGGGCGGTTTAGGACCAGAGGGTTGAGTCATACCGTCAGGGGAAGATTGCCCCTATTTTGGCTTACAAACGATGGGGGAGATACGCCGTCACAAAATCTAAAATCGCCTTATATCCCCGCGCCTGATTCTCCTTCTTCACAAACCCGTGCCCCTCATCCTCAAACACCACATACTCCACCGGCACCCCTCGGTTCCGCACCGCCGCCACCATCTCATCCGACTCCACCCGTAGCACCCTCGGGTCATTCGCCCCCTGCAACACCATCAGCGGCTTCACAATGCGCTCCGTGTGGAATAGCGGCGACTTCGCCCGCAAAAATTCCACATCGTCAAAATCCCCCATCTCCTGCTCCAGCGCCTTGCGCTGGGACTCCCACCAAGGGGGGATGCTCTGCAACGTCCGCACCCAGTTCGAGACCCCAAAAATATCCACCCCCACCGCAAACACCTCCGGCTGAAACGCCAGCGCCGCCAGCACCATGTAGCCGCCATAGCTGCCGCCGATAATGCCAATGCGCTCCGGGTCCACTAGGCCCGTCTCAATCAGCATTTGCTTACTCGCCACCACATCCTTGAGATCGACATCGCCATGCTTGCGATCGTCCAGGTGAAAAAACGTCTTGCCATAGCCCGAACTGCCGCGATTGTTGATGGCGTAGATGGCATAGCCGTGGTTGACCAGATATTGAATCAGGGCCGAATAGCCCACCCGACTCTGGCCCCCCGGCCCCCCATGCACCCACACTAGGGCAGGCACAGGAGTCGCTTCGCTGGCCTGATGGGGCATATAGAGAATGCCGGGGATCTCTAGGCGATCGTAGGAGGCAAATCGCACCACCTCGCCTTCCACCAGATCTTGGGGATTGATCTGGGGGTTGAGGGACTGGGTCAGGCGGGTCGGGGTGGAATTGGCAAAGTCATGGACAAACAAATCCCGAGGAATCTTGCTGCTGCTGGCATAAAACGCCATTCGATCTTCGGTGCGGGCGATCGCGACCGCCGTAATCTCAGCATTGGGCAGTTGCGGTAGGGGGACGGGTGCCAGGGTGGCCGCGTCATAGAGACAGAGTTCCGTGCGGGCATCGTTGTTGATGGTGATGACCAGGTACTTGTCGTACTTGGAGTGGGAGACGGAGGCAATATCCCAATCCACCGCTTGGATGAACTGATGGGCGTCGCTACTGAGGTCGTAGCGCATTAGGTACAAAAACTCGCTCTCCTTATCGGTCAGGTAGTAGAGATATTGCCCATCGGGGCTGAAGCCCATGGGTTGGTGGTGGATGTCGCCGTTGTGGCGGGTGAGATTTTCCATCTCGCCGGTGTGGCGATCGCACAGGTAGATATCGCTATCGGCATTGGTCTCGGTTTTGGCCAGGGCGATATAGCGGCGATCTGGGGTGATGTCATCGAAATTCAGGCCCGCGTCATTTTGATAAATCAGCTCCCGTTGGTAGGAGCGGATATCGTATTCGTAGGCATCAAAGAAGCGCGGATCTCGCTCGTTTGTGCCGACAAAAAAGGACTGGTCATCCTGTGCCCAGCCCAGAAAAATCGCCTTCAGATTTTCCCCTGGGGTGAGGTCCGTGGCGGAGCCATCCAGCCCCAGTACATAGATATGGCTGAGTTCGTTGCCGCCCTGATCGCTGCGATACAAAAACCGCTCGTCTTCGGGGAAGTAGGCGATCGCGTAGATGGAATCGGTGGTGGAGTGGGTCAGGGGCGCGATCGTGCCGTCGCTAATGCGGATGCGGTAGGCGTTGTAAATGCCAGAGGCATCGCTACTCACCAGCAGGGCGGCCTGGTCTGGGGAAAAGGAAGCCCCGGTGTAGTGGGTGGTATTGAGGAATTCCTCAATGGTGTAAGTCCTGGGGGCAATCATCCTACGGGTCCTCGGTTTCGGTATGTTGCTTCAGACAGGCGGCGAATGCTTCAAAGGCGGGCTGCACGGGCTAGGGGCTGGGCATGGAGCGTACTGGTTGGGTCGCGAGAGCAGCACCTTAGGGTTTGCGGTGCCTTTACAATAAGTACACTTTTTCCTCAGGCCCCAACGACCATGGCCTCAACCGCTCAAGACTTAGCGGATTTGCTGCCAGACGCCACCCAACTACAGCGTAACAAGCATTCTCCCACCCTCAACCCGCTTGCCCCCAGGGTAAGGGGAGCGATCTCGCCCCCCCGGTTTGGCTGGAAAGCACAGGCGATCGCCTGCGCCATGCCCTCGACCCTGAACATGCTGTTCGGTTCCTGGGTTCGGGGCACCATCACCCGTCGCCCTGACGTTGACTTCGGGTCAATGCCCGATGAACTCAGCCGCGGCGGCGATCGCCCCTTTATTCGTCAGCTTCTAGCCGAAGGACTGCCCCTATATGAGCGTGGAAAAGTTACAGCGGAAAGTTGAGGTCAGCCTCCAGGGGGATGCCCTGGAGCACATTGACGATCTGGCCCCCCTGGCCCAATGGGAGCAGTGGTTGCGTTGCTGGCTGCAACTGCTCAATGTGGAATTGTCGCCAATTCACGCCTACGAATTGTCGGTTCAGTTCACTGGCGATCGCGGCATCCAAACCCTCAACCAGCAATACCGTGATCAAGACCGCCCCACCGACGTGCTGGCCTTTGCCACCCTCGATGACCCCATCCCAACCCCCGCTGAAGTCCTAGCCCAAGACCCGCTTTATCTCGGGGATATCGTCATCTCCGTAGAGACTGCCCTACGCCAAAGCCAAGCCCATGGCCATACCCTGCAAGAGGAGCTGCTGTGGCTCCTCGCCCATGGCTTTTTGCATCTGCTCGGCTGGGACCATCCGGATGAGGCCGCTTTGCAACGGATGTGGCAACAGCAGCAGCAGCTCCTCCAAGGGATTGGCGTCACCCTTGCCGCCTCGGCATATACCCAGGAGGCAGGTTAAAGTAACGACAGCAAAGACCCTGAACGGTTCTCAATCCCGTTCCCTGAAATTACCGCTTCCATTTGCTCCCTGGTTTGTCTGTAAGGTTTATGCCCACCCCACCCCATGTGCCCCCTCCCTTAACG
>JAQCKL010000065.1 GCA_027592485.1 Cyanobacteriota bacterium | reverse complement strand
CTTAAGAGATGCGATGGAGCACGTTCTCAAGGTGGTAACGTCTTAACCTAAGTGGCGACGGCTATATCGATAGTTCAGGAAAGGGAAACCAATGGCTAACACTGAACCTTGTCAAGATTGGGGCGACTATGTTGATCAGACGGCAAAGCTGCTGGATTTATCCATTCCCGAAGCGTTGCGCCCTGGTGTAGTAGAAAATTTTGAGCGGATTGTGGCGATCGCCCAGCCGGTCCTAGACTTTCCCCTCGCAGACACAGACGAGCCCGCCCCGGTTTTCCAACCTTAGCCTGGATCCTAGCCATCATAAAAAATGGGCTGCTCTCCCTAGAGCAGCCCACAAGATTGGGAACGCATTGTGGCTTTATTGCAGCACTAACTTAACGTTGGCATTTTGTAGGCCGGGACGCTTGACCTCAGCCAAGGTCTTGTTGACGGCATACTTTTGATTAATCGAGTTAATCAGCTCGGTTTGGTTGTGCTTTTTAGCCACGCCCCAAAGGTCAGCAATCAAATCAAAACTGCCATCGGTGTTGCGAGACCAGCCCAAATCGTAATCACCTTCGAGAACGGCAACAATATCAGAACGCACCCGCTGGCCGTTATAGCCACGGACATCAGCATCACTCTTAACAGAGATACCCAGATCCCGTAGGGAAGTCATGAGCACCTCGGCATCGGTAACCTTTGTGCGTAACGTACTGAAGTGAGACATAGGGTTTCCTCCTGGGGAGAACTTGAGAGAGACAACGAGGTTTTCGAGAGAGAGAGAGGATAACGGAAGCAAGCATAACAGAAGCAAGCTCCCCGCTATCGGGTTCGAACGCTGCTAGCCTTTGGCTAGCCCCTTTCTTCAGGCAACCCTGAAGAAAAAGCCTGTTAAAACTCCATACGCTGATATTCAGCGACGGAGGCTGCTGCGGGTCTGGCCCGCTGTCGTGCCCAATCTCGCAGGGCTGTGACCTGCTCATTCATCGTTTTTGAGAGGGGCATGGTTGATCGAATCGCAGCAATAATATCTAACTGAGTAAACTCACGACCTTGGGCAAAGGCCTCATACATGGCAGAAATCAAGCCCTGCTCAATTTCTGCCCCAGAGAACCCCTCGCAGACCTTGGTCAGTTGCTCAAGGTCAAATCGAGAGACATCGGGACGTCGCTTTTGGAGATGAATATCAAAAATTTCTTTGCGCTCTTCTTCATTGGGGAGATCGACAAAGAAGATTTCGTCAAATCGGCCTTTCCGGAGAAATTCGCTGGGGAGACGTTCAACCCGGTTAGCCGTAGCCATGACGAAAACCGGTGACGTTTTTTCCTGCATCCAAGTTAAGAACGTGCCAAAAATCCGGCTAGAGGTCCCACCGTCCGAATCAGCAGACCCGGCACTACCGGCAAAGGCTTTATCAATTTCGTCGATGAAGAGAATAGCGGGTGAAATCGATTCTGCCGTCCGTAGGGCATTGCGCAAATTCGCTTCTGAACGCCCCACAGTGGAGCCGTCGTAGACCCGTCCCAGATCTAATCTGAGCAACGGCAGTCCCCATAGACGAGAGGTGGTTTTGGCAATCAAAGACTTGCCACAACCGGGCACCCCTAAAATCAACATGCCTTTGGGCTGGGGCAGACCATATTCCCGCGCCCGCTCCGTAAAGGCATTGGAGCGCTGCTTTAACCAGTGCTTGAGTTCCTCTAAACCCCCCACCGAATCCAGGGTGTCATCCACCTCCATGAATTCCAGAATGCCGTTGCGCCGGATGAGCTGCTTCTTCTCAGAAAGGACAATATCCACCTCGGATTCCGTCAGTTGCCCGGTGATTACCTTCGCTTTGCGATAAACCTTATCGGCCTCGTCTCGGGTGAGGCCCAGGGCTGCCGTCAAGAGCTTTTCGCGCACATCGGTGGAAACGCGAGGGACTCCGGCCTGTCCCAAATGCTGAGACAGCATCTGATTGAGCTCCGCCATATCGGGCATGGGGAAATCAAGGACAACCACTTCCTTTTCGAGCTCAATGGGGACTTCCTGGATGGGAGACATCAGGACAATCGTTTTTTGCGACTCTCGGAAGCTGGTGATGGCATCTCGCAGACAACGGGTTACCGCTGGCGAATCCCGAAAGGGATGCAAGTCCTTAAATATATAGATGCCGGGCTCTCGCTGACGCATCACCCATTCAACCGCCGCTTCAGGGGAAACCGTACTGTTGTGTTGGGTGACATTACGGGGCTGCCCATACTCAACAATGCCGTGGGTCATGGTCCAACTAAACAGGCGACGCTGGGGGGCGAGTTGCTGGGCAACGGTCGCCACCATCTGCTCGGCTCGCTCCTCCTCGAAGGTGACCAAGTAGACTAACGGATATTGGGCTTGTATGAGTACGCTGAGATCTTCTCTCACTGA
This sequence comes from Cyanobacteriota bacterium, assembly GCA_027592485.1. Classification (GTDB taxonomy): domain Bacteria; phylum Cyanobacteriota; class Cyanobacteriia; order Phormidesmidales; family Phormidesmidaceae; genus PCC-6406. The sequence goes on along the minus strand of JAQCKL010000065.1, from coordinate 10,316 downwards.
TCACTGCTCCCAAAATGATGGTTAGCCTATCGGACGCCCAACCTAATCTCTAAAACAGGGGCTCAAATTTAAGCACCCCAACCCATCCCAGGGACTAACAGGGCACTAATTCATTTGCCGCTTCATTAGCCTCGGGGGACAGGGTGGCGGTCACCCGCTCAGACTGAACCCCGACAAAATCGTCTGACAAGGAAGACGCCAGTGTGGTCTGCACCGGCAACAACTCCCCTTGTCGCATCACCATGGATTCATCACAACTGGGACAGCTGTAGATCTGATGGGTATGACCACTGACCGCAGAGCACTCATCCACCACATCCCCATGGCTCAGGTAGAACTCTAAAGCCCGTTGAGCGATCGCAGACATCGCATCTCCATCCACTGCTGAGCGGATTTTGAGTTGGCGATGCAGGTCTGACGACAGATAGAGCGTCACTTTAGAAGCCTTTTGCTGGTCTTGCATGTCAAGTTTCAAGTTTGGACCCATCCCGTTATGGAAACCAACGTAGCGGCATCCTTCCAAAGCTGTCAAGACAGCATCCCGCCAAAACAGCTTTTCAGTTACATAAATACACAAACTGCCCTTTGACTGGATACCTGTCTGAGGATCTTAAGGCAGGATTTATAGCTGCTTAACGTTCTGTGAAGGCGACTGGGTTGGGGATGGGGCGATCGCTATAGTGGTTTTCTGCAGGTCAATGCTGCGGCCATCCATCCACGGGCTTGTACGGAATCTTACCCCTGTGATTAAGCAATACTGTGATCAGCCTGGGCCAGAACGAGAGCGGCCCACTCTACCCCTAGAAGCCGCTATGGCTACGGATGCTAGGGGCGGAAATTGCGGCTCAGGGGAGACCTCTTGCCTGGATCTGGGCCAGCGCCTGATGGCCCAGGGCGATTATGCCGGGGCGCTAATTTGCCTGGAGCGGCATCATAGCGGTAGCTCCAACCCTGAGGTATCCGAAGTCTCTGAAGTCATTAATGGGGCGATCTCCTTAGCCGTTTGCCGGTTGCATTTACAACAGCCGACCGCAGCCTTGCAAGTCTGCAATCAGGTGCTGGCGATTGACCCTCGCCATCCCCAAGCACTGCTGTTTAAAGGGGTCGCCTTACATCGCCTCGGACGTTATCGAGCCGCCTATGCCCTTTACCGGCAGGCTATTCCCCTTGCCAAAACACCCCGTTGGACCCTTGCAAGACTCAAGGGCCATGTCAAGGGAATGGTGCGACGGTCAAAAATTGGCCTGCGGCTATTGTGGTGGGGCGCAGACACTACACTGGAAAGCTAAATTCTCCTGGTTGGATGTCCATGGTATCGTCGGTTGCCTCTAGTCCGTTCCCGTCCCTAGAAACCGCCCTCAAACATTTTTTTGGTTACGACCAGTTCCGTCTGCATCAACGGGCGGCCATTGAAGCCGTTTTAGCGCAGCAAGATGCCCTGGTAGTGATGCCCACAGGGGGCGGCAAATCCCTGTGCTATCAGCTACCGGCGCTATTGCGTATTGGGGTGACGGTCGTGGTCTCGCCGCTGATTGCCCTGATGCAAGACCAGGTGGATGCCCTGGTGAATAACGGGATTGCGGCCACCTACCTGAACAGCAGTCTGGATGGGATGACGGTGAGATCGCGGCAGGCCGATATCCTTGCAGGGCGCACCAAGCTCCTCTACCTGTCGCCGGAACGATTGCTCAGCGAAAATTTTTGGCCTTTTTTAAATCAACTCCATCAACAGGTGGGCATTGCCGGGTTTGCGATCGATGAGGCCCACTGTGTTTCGGAGTGGGGCCATGACTTTCGCCCCGAATATCGCCAACTGCACCGCCTCCGTACCGCCTTTCCGTCGGTATCCGTCTTAGCACTGACGGCAACGGCAACGGAACGGGTTCGCCACGACATTGTGCAACAACTACAGTTGCGGGACCCAGCGATTTTAGTCGCCAGTTTCAACCGACCTAATTTGTACTACGAGGTTCGGCCTAAAGCACGCCAGCCCTACGGGGATTTACTCGCCCAGGTGCAAGCCTTACAGGGCAGCGGCATCATCTACTGTCTCAGCCGTAAACGGGTCGATGAAGTGGCCGCCCGCCTCCAACAGGATGGGGTGGCGGCGTTGCCTTACCATGCAGGGCTGCCGGATGGGACGCGAACCGAGCATCAACACCGCTTCATTCGAGATGACGTGCGCATTATGGTGGCGACTGTTGCCTTTGGCATGGGCATTAATAAGCCCGATGTCCGGTTGGTGGTGCACTATGACCTACCGCGCACCCTAGAGGGCTATTACCAGGAGTCGGGGCGCTCGGGTCGGGATGGGGAACCGGCCCATTGCACGGTGTACTTCAGCTATGCCGATGTCTCCACCATTAATTATTTGATCGAGCAAAAACCGGATGCCCAGGAGCAAAATATTGCTCGGCAGCAGCTCCGCCAAGTGATTGACTATGCTGAGAGCAGCGTCTGCCGTCGCCAAATCCAACTGGCCTATTTTGGAGAAACCCTGACGGCGGGGTGCGATCACTGTGATAACTGCCGTCACCCCCGCCCCCAGGAGGACTGGACCCTAGAGGCCCAAAAGTTTCTCTCCTGTGTGGCCCGGTGTCGAGAACGGTTTGGCATGGGCCATATCATTGATGTGCTGCGCGGTTCTCGCAAAAAGCGCATCCGCGATCTAGGCCATGACCAGCTCTCGACCTATGGCATCGGTCAAGATCGCAGTGCTGAAGAATGGAAGTTATTGGGGCGATCGCTGTTACACCAGGGTTTGGTGGAGGAAACCACAGATGGGTTTCCGGTGTTGAAATTAAATGCTGCCAGTTGGCAGGTTTTACGAAAGCAACTGACCGTCCAGGTCGCCATTCCAGACACCCTCAGCGGTGGTGAATCGTTAGCGGATGCCCCCGCTTCTGCTGATCAGTCCACGCTCCTCGGTCAACTCAAATCGCTCCGTAAGCGCTTGGCGGATGGCCAAGGCATCCCGCCATACATGGTGTTTACGGAAACCAGTTTGCGGCAAATGACCCAGAAGCTACCGCGCACCCAGCAAGCCTTTAGCCAAATCTCTGGGGTGGGTAACCGCAAGCTCGAACAGTATGGCCAAGCGTTTATTGGTCTGATTGAAGCATTTTGCACCGAACGGGGGCTCTCAGCGCCTGGGCCTCAGGCCACCGCAGCCCCCTCTGCAGCCACTCCCGCAGCCACTGCCCCTGGCAATACCCACGACATCACCCTAGACCTGTATCGCCAGGGCCATCGTCCAGAAGCAATTGCTGAACTTCGGAATTTGAAACCTAGTACCATTGTCCGGCATCTGATCGAGTTAATTGATGCGGGGGTTGAGGTGGATATCAACCCGATCATCGCCACGGCTGAGCAGGAGCAAATTTGGGCCGCGATCGCCCAGGTGGAAAGCGGTCGCCTGGGCGAGATCCATACCCACCTACAAGGGACTTACACCTACGATCAAATTCGGCTCGTCCGCAGTGCCTATCGCCTCAGGGGAGACTGATGGGAGTGACCCACAGGGGGCTGGGGCTGGTGAGAACGACCCGATAGCAAAGCGGCAATTCGACCGCGCACATCGTAAACAACGGCAGAGACAATCGTTACCATCACCAGCCCCGCCAGGGCTCCATTGGCAATCATATCGGCAGTCCGATTACGTTCAGTCGCTTCTATGCGTTCGGCTCTAGCTTCCCGGCGCTGCCGGGCCCGTTCCTTGCGAGCGGCCTCCTCTTCACGGATTTCTTCAGCGGTTTTCGTGGGTTCCCCATCCAAACTGAGTAGAGACTCTCCCCCCGCTAGGAGGGCAACATTGCTGGAGGCACGGGTCGTTGAGCTTTGGTTTTTAGGGGTGATGATGGTTTCGGTAGAAGCCTTGTCCATGGCGCGGAGTTCGGTTTCTAGAAAACCGCTGTCCGTTCTCGCTTCCGTTCGTTCATTTTCTAGGGCTCCAATCTCAGTTCGGAGGGCCGTGTTTTCGCTATCTGCCCCATAGGGTGTCGTCCGAGCTATCGTACTTTCCGTTTTCAAAGCCCCGTCGCCCGTCCGCACATCTCCAACTTCGTGTGCGAGTGCACCATCTTCGGCCCTGAGGGCCAAGGTCTGGGGGCCGGTGCTGCGGCTACCACAAGGGTCACTGGGATTCCCACTGTCTCGAATACAAGCACGGTTGCTACGGAGGGTAGCGCTACTGATGTTGGCGTAAAATTCCAGGCCCTGGAGCGCCAAAATCCCCTCTAAGCTGGCATCTAACTCCTCTGCCACCGTTTCAAGGGAGAAGAGTTGCTCTAGGTCGGCAGCCTGGAAAAGGTTATGGGACAACGGATCCGCATCAACGGGTCGAGTCAGCTGTATCCCCTGGGCTACGGGCATACCGAGAAGCATGCCAGGGCAGAGGCCGACGGCACAAATACCAACTTGTAAGGCTCGAAATGTCATAGCTCAGAGGGAATCACTACAAAATAATCGTTCGTAGAGTCAAAAAGGAGCGGAATCTCAGGGCTTCCGCATCAACACCCCGTAGTTGTCTGGATTACTCCGTGTCTCTTCGTAATTTACTGTAGACCTGTCACGTCAAACCCCTGTCAATGAAGACTTTCACCGAAACTTCACTGAGACAGGAGAAATAAAAAGCTTGTATAAAACTTTCACGAGCCATGGCGGGGGCCTGAACGATCCGGTTTGCCCTGGCCCTGGGAAAATGGGGGTGGCAAACACGGAGGATCGCTTCCCCACCAAGGGATGCCCATAAAAGCGATCCCCATAAAAAGCGATACAGTAGCCCTAACGGTTTGATACGAGGCGATCGCAATGGCAAGAGGATGGCCCCATCATCAGGGATTACTTGGACTCGGAGTCCTCAGTGGAATTGCGCTGATGGCCCATCCCGCTGCTGCCCAAACCTTATTCGTGGCCTATCCCCCCACGGCCCATCAGACCACTGCCGAGCAAATCTTCTTTATTGGTACGGCGGATCCCAGCTTGGAGGTGCGCATTAATGGCGCGGTGGTGAATGATCGCAGTCCCGCCGGGCATTTTGCCCCGAGTCTCCCCTTGGCCCTAGGGGACAATCAATTCACCTTTACCCAGGGGGACGAAACTCTCACCCTACAAGTCACCCGCTTACCCACGGCCCCCATCCTGCCAGAGACCCTAGCGCTCACCGACATCACCCCCACCGTAGATGTTGCCCGCCAATGGGGTGAGCGATTTTGCTTTGAGGCGATCGCCCCCCCAGCAGCCACGGTGGCTGTGACCTGGGCGGGGCAAAGCATTCCTCTGCAGGCCAACCCCAACCCGGTGCTGCTGCCCGCCAACTATGGGGTATTGATTGACCAGAATGCCCCCTTTGCCCTGGGGGCCAGTCGCTATGAGGGCTGCACCCGTCTACCCGAAAATACGGCTGCCACGGCCCCGGTGTATACCCTGACCTTAGCGGGGCAAACGGTGAGCCAAGCGGCCCCTGGCACCCTCGGCACCTTGCCGGTGGATGGGTTCGAGGTTGCCACTGTGGTAACAGCATCGGGGACGGCCCGCACCGGGCCGAGCACCGACTATTCTCGCCTAACGCCCCTGCCCCAGGGCACCCAGGCCGTCATCACCGGGCGGCAAGGCGACTGGCTACGCCTGGATTATGGGGCCTGGATTCGGGCTTCAGAAACCCAGATCACGTCAACGGCGGTGCCCCCCCACTCAATTATTCGCAGTGCCCGATCCCAGCAACGATCCGGCTGGACAGAGGTTTTATTTCCCCTAGAGGTGCCGGTACCGGTGACGGTGGATCAAACGGCAGATAGTCTGACCTTGACCCTGCACAACACGACCCCCCAAACGGACACCATTTACATCGAGCCGGATGCGGCGATCGCTAGCTTTACCTGGCAACCGATCTTGCCGGACCAGGCCCAATACCGGCTGCAACTGCGGGGGCAACCCTGGGGCTACAAGCTCCATTACGACGGCACTACCCTCGTACTCTCCCTGCGGCATCCTCCCGAGGTTTCGACCCATCAGCCCCTCCGGGGCACCACCATCCTGCTGGATCCCGGCCATGGCAGTGAGAATGACTTGGGGGCCAGGGGGCCGAATGGCTATCCCGAAAAGGATGTCACCCTGATCCTGTCTCAGCTCCTACGCACCGCCCTGGAGGCAAAGGGGGCCACGGTGGTGATGACCCGAGCAGGGGATGATGATCTGTATCCGGGCGATCGCGTTGACATCATCAACCAAGTGGAACCCACCCTCGCCCTGAGCATCCATTACAATGCCCTGCCCGATGCGGGGGATGCCCTGAATACGGCTGGGATTGGCACCTTTTGGTATCACCCCCAGGCCCAAAGTTTGTCCATCTTTCTGCACGATTATTTGGTGGCGGCCCTAGACCGCCCAACCTACGGGATTTATTGGAATAACCTCGCCCTGACCCGACCCACGGTCGCTCCATCGGTACTGCTGGAATTGGGATTTATGATCAACCCCCAGGAGTTTGAATGGATTACCGATCCCGAGGCCCAAATGCAACTGGCCCAAACTTTGGCCGATGGCATCGAAGCCTGGATGCGCCAAGCCGTTACGGATTAATACCCTAGAGGCGGGCCACCAGCTCCGCTGCGGTCATGGGGGCACCAATCAAAAATCCTTGCACGAGGTCGCAGTCATAGCTGCGCAAGAGCGCCAGTTCCGCCTCCGTCTCGACCCCTTCGGCCACCACCAATAGGCTGAGATCATGGGCAAGGCCAATAATGCGTTGCAAAATCGCTTGGTTCTTATAATCGTGATCCGCACCCCGCACGAAGCAGGTATCGATTTTCAAAATATCGATCGGCAGTTCTCGCAAATAGCCCAAGGAAGCGTAGCCGGTGCCAAAGTCATCGATCGCCAGCCCCACCCCCAAATCCTTAAGCTGATGCAAGAGACCGAGGGCGGTACTAATATCCTGCATTAACGCCGTCTCGGTGACTTCCAGTTCCAGGTACTGCGTGGGGAGGCCCGTGTCTGCCAGGATCTGCTTTAAAACCTCACAGAGCTGGGACTGATTGAGCTGAACGCTGGACAGGTTGACGGCGATTTTGACCGGGGGTAGTCCCTGCGCTAACCACTCAGCCGCTTGGGTGCAAACCGTCCGCAACATCCATTCCCCAATGACCGTAATCAGCCCCGTTTCCTCCGCCAGAGGGATAAATCGCGCCGGTGAAACATAGCCATAGTCAGGGTGGTGCCAGCGAATCAAGGCTTCAGCCCCCTCAATCCGCCCCGTCCTGAGGCTTTGTTTGGGTTGATAGCGCACCTCAAATTCTTGGCGCTCGACAGCGTAGCGTAACCAGGTTTCGAGCTGCAGTTCATCCCCTGAAACCACCGGCATATCGGATCGGTAAAACCGATAGGAATTACTTTTTTGACCCTTGGCCCAATCCAACGCCGCATCGGCTTGGCGCAGCAGGGTGCTGATGTCTTGGCTGTCATCGGGAAACAGGGCAATGCCCACGCTGGTGGTGACGAACACCGCATGGCCAGGGAGGGAAAACGATCGCGACAGACTGTCAATCACCTCTTCGGTAATGGCCGCCACATCCTCACGGCTCCTAGGGGCCGGTAGCACAATGGCAAATTGATTGCCGGTCAGCCGGGCCACAGCCGTAGACGGGGGTAAGATGCCGGTTAATCGCCGGGCCACGGCCCGCAGCAGGGTATCACCGGCGGGAAATCCGAGGGTGTTATTGATTTGCCGCAGTCGATCCAAACTCAGGGACAACAGGGCCACCCGCTGATCACCGACCGCTGCCCGGTTAACAGCCAACAGTAACCGCTGTTGCAACAGGTGGTGGTTGGGTAAATCGGTGAGGCTGTCGTAATGGGAGAGGCGATTCAACCGCTCAGCGGTATGGCGCATCAGGGTGTTGTAGCGCTGGGTGAGGGCATCTTGCTTACGCAGCCGAATGGTGATCGCCCCCATTAGTTCTTCATCATCAAAGGGGATGACCAAACAATCGTCTGCCCCTAAGCTCAAACATTGGCGCTGATAGTCGCGATCGCTGCGCTCGGTCATCACAATCACGGGAATCGCGGCCAGATCAGGTTTGGTCAACACGGCCTGCAACAACTGACAGTTGCTTTCCCCCGTCAGGTCTAAGCCCGCCAGAATCAAATCGGGGGGCTTTTTCTGAGCCACCTGTAGCCCTGGCCCGACCCCAGCGGCCACGATCACCTCAAAGCCACTATTCTCTAGCAGAGAGACACGGTGATGGCGAGTCTCCCCCTCACTTTCGATAACCAACAGTTTATACATGGGGTGGCAGTTGCCTAGGGGGTAAGGGGCCAGCAGTCACTCGCAGCAACCACTGACGCTTTGTTGCTGCCTGGGCATTGGGACCCAATAACTGGCGGGCGGGGGGAGTAGAAGGGAGATGGGAGAACTGTGGTGGGCGTGATCCCCGGCTGAAACCCCTGCCTACTCATAACAGTATCGATTTTTCTCTTGAAGGAAAAATACATGCTTAATATCTCCTTGTATCATCCCTACCAACCCCTGCCATCGCAACCTGACAGAAGCAACGGGTGCAGATCTGACTTAGGGCTGATTTACTTGGACTCACACAGGCAGGTGAGGTTATCCCAAAAACTGGGGTAAGAGACGGAGGCGGCCTCAGCCCGGTGCAGGGTGGTGGGACCCGCCGCCCTGAGCGCCGCGATCGCCAAACTCATGGCAATGCGGTGGTCGGTGTAGCTATCGACCCTGGTCCCCGTTAGGGTAGCGCCCCCCTGAATGTCTAGACCATCAGGATGTTCGGTAATCTGAGCGCCCATGGCGGTAAGTTGACTGGCCATGACCGCGAGGCGATCGCTCTCCTTGACCCGCAGTTCTGCCGCATCCTTAATCACTGTGGTGCCCTGGGCATGGAGGGCCGCCACCGCCAAAATCGGAATCTCGTCAATCATGCGGGGAATCAAATCGCCGCTGAAGGTGGCCGCTTTCAGTTGGCTATGGCGCACCCGCAGATCGGCGACGGGCTCCCCGGTGACCATGCGCTCGTTCTCTAGGGTGATATCGGCTTCCATGGCCTGGAGGGCCTCTAGAACCCCGGTGCGAGTGGGGTTAATCCCCACATTTTCGACCACCAAATCAGACCCTGGGGTAATCGCCGCCGCCACCAACCAAAAGGCAGCGGAGCTAATATCCCCCGGTACCACTACGGTTTGGCCGGTGAGGGTAGCTGGGCCATGGAGGGTGACGCTACGGGCATCGAGATCCACGGTAAGGTTAGCCCCAAAGGCGGCTAACATCCGCTCACTGTGATCGCGGGAGCGGCTGGGTTCAGTCACCGTGGTATCTCCCTCGGTGAGCAGACCGGCCAATAGTACGCAGGATTTGACCTGGGCGGAGGCCATGGGGGACTGGTAGTGAATCGGCTTGAGGACTTGTCCCTGAATCGCTAACGGGGCCAGGGTATTGTGACGGCGGCCCCAGAGGGTCGCCCCCATTTCCGTGAGGGGATTGATCACCCGACCCATGGGCCGCGATCGCAAAGAGGCATCACCGGTCACCGTAAAGAAGCGATCACGGTGAGCAGCCAGCAACCCCAACATCAGTCGCAGGGTGGTGCCGGAATTGCCCGCATCCAAAACATGGTCGGGTTCTTGCAAATTGCCTAGGCCACACCCCTGCACCGTCACCCACTCTTGCTCTAAATCAGAGATGGTCGCTCCCATCGCCTGAAAGCAGGCGGCGGTACTGCGGGGATCTTCCCCTAGAAGTAGACCTTGGATGCGGGTTTCACCCGTGGCGATCGCCCCCAACATCAGCGCCCGATGGGAGATCGATTTATCCCCTGGAATCTTCAGGCGACCAGTCAGAGCCAAGCCGTCAGGGGGCGGCGTCACCGTCAGGGTCTGGTGGGGCGGGCTATCCGTCAGTTGCAGGAGGGGAAGAGGCATGGCAAGAAAATAACCGGGAGGGAAATCACAGGGAGCGGCTGCATTTTAGGCGGTGGCGGGCATTACGGACAAGGGGCCGAAGCCCAGAGGGCCGCCCTGCCGCGTTTATCGTGCTGGCTCCTGTTATTGAACTGTAGGGCAGAAGCAAGGAGCCACCATCAACGGGGAAGCGGTGGTATTTATGGGTTCACATTTTGTTGGGGTGAGTGTTGACATCGCTATGGGCGGCGAGGTTCACGGAGCTCGTGCGGAGTCAGGACTAACTCAACAAAAACCTCATATTCGTATGTGGATTCTGTAAAGCCAGCTCAGATGTGGTTCAGAGGATGTTTGAAAAGTTATTCGGTGTCAAAATCGCTACGCGAGTCGCCGCACCATGATGCGAA
>JAQCKL010000064.1 GCA_027592485.1 Cyanobacteriota bacterium | reverse complement strand
CGGTTGGATGCAGATGTTCCATCAACCACGATCCTAGCTATTAAGCCTGGATAGACCCTGGGACACTTACATAATCTGTATCATCGGATTTGATGGACAATGGTATCAAACTAAGAAAGTACAAATTGATGAAAAGCTTCTAAGGCACCGAAACAGTGTTGCACATAATGGAGAAGATCCAGCATTTGATGAAAATGAGTATCCTTCGCTTCATGACGATGTCATAGAACTTCTTGAAAAATTCCGGGATGATGTTGAGAACTCAGCTGCTAATAGACTATTTGAAGTTTAGATTTTTTGCTTTTAGAAATTATTGCTCAAGTCAACGTCGCCGATTGAACTTCGCCTGCAAATCCTTCAGATTGGGCTTCGGCGCTGTCCCCTTGGGCTGATGCTTCGCCGGACCCGCCTGAGGACGCGGAGCCTGCCGCTGATCATCCAGCGCCTTCATCGATAGCCCGATGCGCTTCAGCTTCTCATCCACCTCCAACACCCGCACCTGCACCACCTGACCCACCTTCACGATCTGCTTCGGGTCGCTCACAAAGTGGTTCGCTAATTGCGACACATGCACCAGGCCATCCTGATGCACCCCAATATCCACAAACGCCCCGAAGTTCGCCACATTAGTCACCACCCCCTCCAGCGTCATCCCCGTTTGCAGATCCCCCATGGTTTGAATGTCATCGCGGAACTGGGCCGACACGAATTGGGCGCGGGGGTCACGACCCGGTTTTTCCAGCTCTTGTAGGATGTCCCGCAGAGTCGGTTCGCCGACGGTGTCGGTGACATAGCGGTTCACCTCAATCCGGTTCAGCGACTGCAACACCTTCGCGTCCTTCGTCGCCGCCGCTAACGTTACCCCCAGATCCTTCAGCATGGTTTTGACAATCCCATAGCTCTCTGGGTGGACGGCGGTGTTATCTAAAGGGTTGTCGCCATTGCGGATGCGGAGGAAGCCCGCCGCCTGCTCAATGGCTTTGGGACCCAGCTTTGGCACCTTGCGGAGGGTTTTGCGATCGCGAAACGCCCCCTGTTCATTCCGATAGGCGACGATATTGTTGGCGATCGCCGCACTGATCCCCGACACATAGGTCAGCAGCTCCTGGGAGGCGGTATTCAGATCCACCCCCACATAGTTGACACAGCTTTCCACCGTGTCCGCCAGCTTTTGCTTCAGGCGCTTTTGGTCTACGTCGTGCTGGTATTGCCCCACCCCGATCGATTTCGGGTCAATCTTCACCAGCTCCGCTAGCGGATCCTGGAGGCGGCGACCAATGCTGATCGCTCCCCGCACCGTTACATCTAGGTCGGGGAATTCGGCGATCGCCACCTCACTGGCGGAGTACACCGAGGCCCCGGCCTCGTTCACCATTACCTTCGTGGGCTTTTGGGGCAAGGGTTTCACCGCCTCCGCCACAAAGGCCTCGGTCTCCCGGCCAGCGGTGCCATTGCCGATCGCGATCAGCTCAATGTTATGGGTCTGGATCAGGTGCCGCAGGGTTTGAGCCGCCTGCTCCCGCTGGGCCACCGCTTGGTGGGGAAAGATCGCCTGGTAATGCAAAAACTGGCCGGTGGGGTCAATCACCGCCACCTTGCAACCGGTGCGAAAGCCGGGATCGATCGCCAGGGTGGGCTTCATCCCGGCGGGGGGCGACAGCAGTAAATCCCGCAAGTTGGCCTCAAAGGTCTGGATCGATTCCCCATCCGCCCAAGCCTTTTTCTCGGCAATCACCCCGTTAATTAACGAGGTTTTCATCAACCGGGCAAAGGCATCTTGAATCAGGGCGCGATAGAACTCTCGCAGCTCGGGGTGACGGGTGCGGATTACCTGGGATTCTAAATACTGGAGCACCTGATCGAGATCAAAGCTCAACTCCAGGGAAAGAACGTTCTCCCGCTGTCCCCGCAGCAGGGCCAGCAGATTGTGGGGGGCCACCTGGCGCACGGGGGTTTCGTAGTTGCGGTACAGCTCAAATTTGGTGCTGCCTTCGGGGATGCTGGCTTTAATGCGGGAGCAAAAGGAGCCGGACTTGAGCAAATGCTGGCGTACCCAGGCCCGTAGCTCCGCCTGTTCCGCCACCGCTTCCGCCAGAATGTCGGCGGCTCCTTGCAGGGCAGCGTCCACGGTGGCCACGTCAGCACCTGTGTTTACATACTTTGCCGCCTCCCCCGGCAAGTCCAGATCCCGCTGCTGGGGCTGGTTGTGGCTGGCAATCCAGTCCGCTAGGGGGCCGAGTCCTTGGTCTCGGGCAATGGTGGCGCGGGTGCGGCGCTTGGTTTTGTAGGGCAGATAGAGATCTTCGAGTTCGGTCTTTTGCAGACAGGCGTCGATCTTGGCCTTGAGGGCGTCGGTGAGTTTGCCCTGGTCAGTGATGGCTTTGAGAATGGTTTGCTTGCGATCGCCCAGCTCGGTGAGATATTGGTGCCGCTCTTGGAGCGATCGTAGCTGCACCTCATCCATCCCCCCAGTGCGCTCTTTGCGGTAGCGGGCAATAAACGGCACCGTCGCCCCTTCTGCAAACAGCGCTAGGGCGCTGGTGATATCAACAACCGGCAGAGACAGTTCTTGGGCAAGGAGGCGAATCAGGTCGGCCATGCGATCGGTGGAGATATGCGTCTAGGGCTTGCAGTCTAGCACTGGTGTAATCAAAGCTCGATCACGACCACTGCCAAACAGCTGCTTCAGGGGGCCATTGATGCAAGCGGATTTCAGCCTGAACCAGGGTCTCGATAGGAGCAACTTCAATGTTGGCTGGAGTAGGGATGTTTGGCCGCTAAAGCCCCCGATACCATTTCAAATTTCAGGTTGACTTGTGGGGATTCCGTACTGGGAGACTGACTCAGCTAACGACTCCAACTGCTTTGTATTTCACGCTTTGGCCGCATTGCATAGACCCATGTTTTCCCTTGTTTTTTCTTGGCAAACAGCCTTAAGTCAACTAAACCATTCAGAACTTTAGCCGCAGTATTATAGGAGCAGCCTAAGTTATCTTGAACATTGGCAACTGTAAAAGCAGGAGCTACTCCATTTTTTGCAACCTGAAAAACAGTGCGTTGCTTATCACTTAATTGCTTATACAAGTCTGACGACCAAAGCCATGTATTGAATTCTTCTGTGTCATGCAATGCTTTTTTGTGTAATCTTTTGAATTCACTAATCGCTCTCGAAATAATGCCACACTGATAATTGATGAAGTAAGTTAAGTCCATTTCATCAGATTCGGAAAAAAGATAACTCCTGCCATACTTTGCCGGTGCAGATTTCAATAAAACACTGATCGCTATATATCTGAATGCGGCAAAATCATTTTTGAACATATACCAATAAAACAAAGCCCGCGCAACCCGTCCATTGCCATCATGAAATGGATGCTCAAATCCAATGGTGAAGTGTAAAACGATAGCTTTGATCAGTGGGTGAATATAATCCTGACTCTCTACATCGTGGTGATCTTCGTTTGCCCAATCACACAAATTTTGTAGCCGCTTTCCAAGACTTTCAAACGAAGGCGGTATATGTACTGTATTACCTTCTCCATCAACAACTTCTACATCATTACTCGTTCTAAAAACCCCTGGACGATACTTGCTATCGTCAATATCTTCTACGCCGACCTTATGTAGTGACGCGATAATTTCATTAGACAGTGATTTATGCCTATTTTCCCAAGCAAACCTCATCATTTTGAAATTACCTAAAATCATTCTCTCATCAGGCGTTCTAGGTTTACGCTGATGTTTTAAGAGCTCCTTAGCAGTTTTTGTCGTCGTCGCAGCACCCTCTAGTTGGCTGCTGCTAATTGCTTCATCTTCAATTAGGTCATTTAATAAATACTTCACATAGAGCTGCTCGCCAATCTTGCTACACATCCACTCTAAGGAAGCAGTCGTAGCATGCCTGTCCGTTTCAGAGATTGCCTTCTGAATTGCTGGTGTCAAGTAAAACGAACAATTCTTGGCCGGTTCACCCAAAAACAGCAGGCTTTTTTGTTGCATTTTTCTCGCCAGCTTTACAAAAGACCAAACTAAATGCAGATCTAAACCCTTAGGAATACGGTACTGAAGCTCGTCATAATGCAAGTAACGGCCTTTAGAGTCTACTGGGTGAAATAGATCAAGATATTCAGACAATTTCCCAGGGCAAGAATCAGCAATACGCTGAATCGGATTAGGTTCTATATCAGTCGGTGGCAAAGCCATCATTTCAATAAGCCCTAAATCTGAGATGATCCTAGCATTTTCTATTCTTCTCGTCTCATTTTTTTGAGTTTTTGAGATGAACTATGCCGTTGCCTTGATCACGGATCCCATCAATACTTGGCGAACAAGCTGTCTAGATTAAGTGGCTCAATATAGCGCTGGCCACTTTGCTTAGGACACCTAGGATCACCCTGATGCTTTGCGCCGAAGCAAAGTGGCTCGCAGTCCTGTCCTAACCGGGCTGACGACCGTCAGGACCGACTGCGATGATCCAAAACAAAAAGTGCCTGGAATCATGAATTCCAGGCACTTTTTGTTAACCGTAATGGTTTTGTGACGCTTACACAGCGGCAGCTACAGGGGCATCAGCCACAGGAGCGGCGACGGGATAAACGCTGACTTTTTTCTTGTCTTTGCCCTTGCGCTCAAAGGTAACGACACCATCAATCAGCGAAAATAGGGTATCGTCCTTGCCTATGCCCACATTCACGCCGGGATGGACTTTGGTTCCCCGTTGGCGAATCAAAATATTGCCTGCCCGCACCGCTTCGCCACCGTAACGCTTGACGCCGAGGCGCTTGGAATTAGAGTCGCGTCCGTTACGAGTACTACCGGTTCCCTTCTTATGAGCCATGATTATTCTCCCTGTAATGTACTGAAAGCCACTTGAACGGATGCGCCTGTTTACGCGTCTGCGGTGACCACATCTTCTGCAACTTCTACCTCTGCAACTTCTGCTGCGACGGGTTCGGCAGTAGCATCAGCGATCGCTAGCACCTGGTCACCGATGCTGATTGAATCAATCATGATCCGCGTCAGATCTTGGCGATGTCCCCGCTTCTTGCGGGTTTTCTTCTTGGGCTGCATCTTGTAGACGATAATCTTGCGGCCCCGGAGATGGCTCATGACCGTACCGGATACAACGGCTTCTTTAATGAAAGGCTGCCCGACCTGGATGTCATCTTCATGGGACAGGTACAGGACGAGATCTAAGGTGATCGGGTCACCTTCTTTCATCGCTAGGCGGTCAACATCATAAAAGCGACCGGGTTCTACCCGAATCTGCCTACCGCTGGTCTCAACAATGGCGTACGTCATTCGTTATTCCTCAAGAGCGCCGTACAGGTCAACCCAAACGGGTTGTTTTAGCCAACACCTGGTCCGAGCTAAAGTTCACAGTCGATTCACCATCATCGGTGATGTTAATTCCGCCTGTCAAGTCACACTTCCACCCAAACGGACAGGGAACCCCCTGGGCAGTAGAATTCGGCCCAGCCATGCTCATTAGTCTTGATTGAGATCGGGCTGTGTTTCGTGATATCGACAAACTCAGCATGGGGCTTGCCCACTTCCATCCATTTACTACCAGGGGGGCCGTCGCTCATCAGCACCGCCATGGCTTTGGGGTGCTCGGCATCCCCCAGGCGGGTCCAGCCAATGGTGTTGAAATGGTCGAAATAGTCGTACTGGGGACCGTAGGCGTAGTCACGGCGGGCGGCGAGAAACTTGTCAATTAGCCAGCGGTGGGAGGCCATCTGGATGGGGTATGGGTTACCATCCCGGCCCCGATCTTGATAGTCCGCGCCGTAGTAATCGGCATAGAACACACAGGGATAGCCCTCCTGTCGCAGCAGGATCAGGGCATAGGCCAAGGGCTTAAACCAAGCTTCCACCGGGGACTCTAGCGCCTGTAGCGGTTGCGAGTCATGGTTTTCGACGAAGGTAACCGCATGGGTGGGGCGGTGCTGCATCACGGTGCCATCGAGGATGCGGCGCATGTCGTAGTTACCCCCAGCCTTACTGGCGTAGTGGAAGTTGTAGTGCAGGCACACGTCAAAGACACTCATGCGCCCCCCCACGGCATCGATATACCAGAGGAGGCTTTCTAGGTTGGGAACCCAGTACTCCCCCACCATGAAGAGATCTTTGCCCACATGGGCTTCGAGGGTATCGAGCCAGTCGGGGAAAAACCAAGAGGAAATATGCTTGATCGCATCCAAACGAAAGCCATCCACCTGGGTGGTGTCGAGATACCACTTGCCCCAGTCGATCATTTCGTTGCGGACTGCTTCGCTTTGAAAGTCGAGATCGCAGCCCATTAGGTAGGCAAAGTTGCCTTTTTCGAGGGCGACATAGTCATCGAAATAATGGCCTTCGACCAGGTAAACGGTGCTGTGATTGTTGGGATCGTAGGCGTTGTAGTCTACGGCGTCGAAGTGGTACCAGTGCCATTCAAAATCGGAGTAGGTACCTTTACGCCCAGGGAAGTAGAAGTGGGTGTAGCTCTTGATTTCATAGCGATCGCCAATGGGATGCAGCCGATCGTCTTGGTGAAAGGGCGTCGCCTGGAAGGTTTCGGGGGCGTCTCCCCCCATGCGGTGGTTGAGGACGCCATCGGCGTAGACCTGAACCCCAGCCTGGTGGAGTGACTGGATGGCCTCTAGATATTGTTGACGGGTGCCATATTTCGTGGCGACGGTGTCCCGTTGATCAAATTCACCCAAGTCGTACATGTCATAGACGCCATAACCGACGTCGTAGGCCCCGCTAAAGCCTTTGTAGGCGGGGGGGAGCCACAGGGCAGTAAAGCCCGCATCGGCTAGGGCCTGGGCATTTTGATTCACTTCATCCCAGAGGCGGCCACCGGTAGGGGTATACCAGTGAAAGCACTGCATCATCACGCCATTGATCTCAGCCATTCTCGGCATCCTTTATTTAGAGAATTCAAAAAGAACACAATCTAGTACCGGGCGGCTTAAGGGCTAGCACGATTGCTGAGGGCAGGGGTGCTGAAGGGGCAAGGGATCCGGAAACTGGAATGGTCACCTTAATGCCGCCATCGAGTACTCGATCACCAACGGAGTTGGGGGAGAGACTCACCTGGCTCCCAACGGATAGACCCGTCCTACAAAATGCACCGTCGCTCCATATTCTGCCTGCTCTGCGAATGGAGGATCAGGAAATCTTGGAAAGAATCTAGATATCAGCCTGCTGGGGCGATCGCCTACCCTTGAGACGGCCAAATCATCCCGAAATGGGGCTTGAACCCTGTCAAAAGGAGTATAGAGTCATGGGTCATGAAGTGTGATGGTGGATCTCTGTTGGTTGGTGCTCGAAGCTGTAGGACCCAATTGTGGGCAAGCAACCCAAAGGACAGCCATAAATGGGGCGATCGCGCCCACCAAGGTGACGCAACCAACGGATAAGGTCACGGCCTCGCCCACCCCGGCAGTGCCTGCGATCGCTGCCATCACCGTTGACGCGACCCCAACCCTAGCCCCCACCTGCGCCGCTGTCCAGAAAAAGCCCGAACTCTGCGAGGCTGGAACTCAAGCCCGACCGGTCGCGCGGATCAACAATGCACCGGTGGTAGAAACAAGATTTACCCCAGCGATCTTTACCCCAGCAACACCACTGCCGGTCCCCCCCCAGACCATCCCTCAGGTCTTCACTGACCCCAGCTCAACCACTGCCCCCAGCCCGGCCCAAGGCGCAACGTCTTCCCAAGGCCCCAGCTCCGGCGGGCAGTTGTATCGACAGCGGCAACTGGCCTTGCAATCGGGGCACCTCTACACCCGTTTACCGGTCGAGAGTTTTGCCAACCAATGGCGCACCGCCACCCGACAACCCACCTACCAAGACTGGCTGCAACTCCTGACCCATGGCGCCGCGCAGGTCCGAAGGCCTCAAGGGCAGAATCGCCTGGAGGTGGTTGTGGGGGATTCCTTGGGGATGTGGTTACCCCCGGATACCTTGCCCCGAGATCGCCTCTGGCTCAACCAAAGCATCTCTGGGGACACCACCGCTGGGGTATTGCGACGGCTCGACACCTTTGCGGCGACTCGACCAACGGTGATTCATCTGATGATTGGGGTGAATGATCTCAAAAACAATGTCCCGGAGGCGGAGATTGTGGCGAATCTCCGGGCGATTATCACGCGCTTACAGCGTCAATATCCCCAGGCTCAGCTGGTGGTTTACTCGGTGCTGCCGACCCGCCGGGATGACATTAGTAATGGACGGGTGCGATCGCTCAACAACCACATCGCCTATCTCGCCAGCCATCACCAGATCGGCCACCGCGATATGTTGGGTCTCTTTGGCGATCAGGGCGGAGCCCTGAGGGCTGAATTAACCACAGATGGCCTGCACCTGAACCGACAAGGTTATAGTCTTTGGCAACAGGTCATCGTCGCAGCCGCCAACCGGGTTTAGCCCGCCCTCGTCATCGCTCTCAAAAGGCAACCGTCCCGCCCCGTTCGGGCTGAGGATGTACAAAACAAGGCTCCAGCAACCTGGTTCCTCGCTCCAAAATAGGCTGCACCGGCTATTCTGAGAGGGCTTTCCCACGCCCCGCCCATGGCCCATCCTGTTCCATCCAATGAACAAACCGTCCTGCTAGAAGCGCTACGATCGCAGCTTCGTTTGGGTCAGCAAGCAATGGCCGATTGGGATGGCGGCCCCCTGGCGGTTTCAGCGGTACCGGGAGCTGGTAAATCCACCGGTATGGCAGCCGCAGCCGCGATCGCTATTGCCCGCAACCAGCTCCACAGCCGTCACCAACTGCTGCTGGTCACCTTTACGCGATCGGCAGCCGCCAACCTCAAGGGGCGAGTCCGTAACCACCTCAGAGATCTGACCCTGCCAGGCAATAGCTTTTCAGTACAAACCCTCCATGGGCTGGCCCTCACCATCGCCACCCGCAACCCAGAGCTGTCGGGCCTCAGCCTAGAAACCCTGACCCTGCTGAACCTCGCCCAAAACCACCGCCTGATCCGCACCTGCGTCGAACAATGGATCGTCGCCCAGCCCCAGACCTATCAGCGCTTGCTAGAAGGCCAAAGCTTCGATGGCGAAGAGACGGAACGGTTGCGGCGGCAATCGGTGTTGCGTACGGAGATTTTGCCGAGTTTAGCCACCACCACCATCCATGAGGCCAAAAGCTCCGGGTTGATGCCAGCGGATTTAGCGGCTCTGGGTGAAACCATTACCCGCGCCCTGGTGCCAGAACAGGGGGACTACGATGTGCTGACCATCGCCGCCGACCTCTATGAGCGCTATCAATTGCTCTTGCAGCAGCGCCAACTGATTGACTATGACGACATGATTTTGGCGGCGCTCAAGGTGCTGGTGGACCCTGAGGCCCAGCGGTTTTGGCGATCGCGCATTTTCGCCATTTTCGAAGACGAAGCCCAGGACTCATCCCCCTTGCAAACCCAGCTTTTAGAAGTGCTGGCCGCTGATCCAGAGCATCCCGATCTCCCCTTAAATTTGGTGCGGGTGGGAGACCCCAACCAAGCCATTAACGCCACCTTTACCCCCGCCGACCCGGTTTTCTTCAATCAATTTTGCGATCGCGCCCAGCGCCATGACCGCCTGATCACCCTCGACCAAGCCGGTCGCAGCAATGGCACGATCATGGCAGCGGCCAACCGCCTCTTGCAGTGGGTGAATACCTCCGGGATTGCTGGCAAGGAGCGGCCCTTTCGGACCCAAGCGATCCGTCCGGTACCGCCCAATGATCCCCAGCCCGATGCCAACCCCGCGGCCCTGGGTCAAGGGGTCGAAATTCATACCCCCGATACGGTTACCGATACGGTGAAAGCGATCGCCCAGCGGATCATCCAGCTTTGCAATAGTGACGCCACCCTCAGCCTTGCCATTCTGGTGCGAGACCATCGGCAGGGGCGCTTTATCAGTGAGCTCCTCAGCGACCCCGAGACCCTGGGGGTAGATATCTTGACGACGGGCCTACGGGTGCTGGATGTCGGTGCCCAAAGTCGCCAAACCCATGTGCCCTCAGAAATGTTGGCCATCCTCCGGTTTATTGCCCGTCCCCATTCCCCCGATCGCCTCAAAGAGACCCTCCAGGTCTTGGTCAAACGCCAGCGCCTGCCCCCCCAAGATCTCAATGCCCTCGCCCATGCCCCGGAACAATTTCTCTACCCTGGCCCCCTGGATCTGCCACCCCAAACGGAGGCCGCTCAGCAGGCCCGACGGCTTTGTGTGGGGTTGCTGCGATCGCGCCTGGAGCTACCGCCCTACCATTTGGTGCCGTTCATTGGTCTCACCCTGGGGTACAACCAAAGCGAATTAGCCACCGCCGACAAGCTGGCGTCGCGCTTGGCCCAACAAACCCGCGCTGACAATACCCTGCGGGCGATGATCGAGGCATTGCAAGAGATTGTCGGCACGGAGCGGTTTGAGGCGGTGGACACGGAGGATCGCGATGATCTGTATACGCGATCGGGCCAGCTCACCATCCTGACCATGCACAAGGCTAAGGGCCTGGATTGGGATGTGGTGTTCCTGCCGTTTCTCCATGCCCGCCTGATCCCAGGGGAACTATGGGTGCCCCCTCAGCAGAAGTTCTTGGGGGAAATCAGTTTGCCGGAGGTGGCGCGGGTGCAAATTCGGGCGGAAACCCATGGGGAGCACAAGTCGGCCCCGATCCCGGATGCGCTGACGGCTTGGCAACAGGCCCAGGATCTGAAAACAGCAGAGGAGTTTCGCCTGCTCTATGTGGCGATGACCCGCGCTAAGCGATTGCTCTGGATGTCGGCGGCGCAGCAGGCTCCGTTTAGTTGGAGTAAGCCGGAGAATTTACACGAGGCCGAGCCTTGTCCGGTTTTGCCGGTGTTGGCAAATGCCCTCTAAGCACGCTCTTCGGTCACAAATCTGATCGGGGTGAAACACCCCATGAATGGGGTCAAAAAAGATGACGCGCCAGGTCTCTCGGCAAATGCTCACAAATAGGCTGAAACCGAGGCTAAGCAACGGTAAGATACCAGGGCTATGAGCAATCCAACCCATGACATCGTTGCTAAACTCTGGAACCTCTGCAACATCCTTAAGGATGGGGCGATCGTTTTTCACCAGTATGTAACCGAGCTGACGTATCTTCTTTTCTTGAAGATGGCGAAGGAGACTGATATCGAACATCAGCTCCCAGGAGGGTATCGGTGGGATGATCTGGAGGCTCAGGAGGGAACAGAGCAGCTTGAGTTCTACAAACAACTCCTAGGGCACCTTGGTACGGAAGGCTCTGTCATCGTCAAAGAAATTTTTGCCGAAGCCCGTACCGATATCAAAAAAGCTAACACCCTCAATACTCTAGTCACTGAGATTGACAAGATTGATTGGTATAACGCCAAGCAAGAGGGCATGGGTGACATTTACGAGGGGCTGTTAGAGAAAAACGCGAGTGAGTCTAAGGCCGGAGCGGGGCAGTATTTCACGCCACGGGCGCTGATTGACAGCATGGTGCAGGTGATGCGCCCAACCCTGAAGGACATCATTCAAGATCCGGCGGCAGGTACAGGCGGATTCCTGATCTCGGCAAATCGCTACATCTGGGCGCATGAAGACCCAGCGAGTTGGACGGTAGCCCAGAAAAAGCAGTACGAGCAGAGTACTTTCTACGGCATGGAGTTTGTGCCCGACACATTTCGAATGGGCTGCATGAACTTGATGCTTCACGGCGTAGAGTCTGATCCGGCAAAGGCTGGGATGCGCTGTGGTGATACGCTTTCACCGGAGGGGCGAGAATTGCCGGA
Source organism: Cyanobacteriota bacterium (assembly GCA_027592485.1). Lineage (GTDB taxonomy): Bacteria > Cyanobacteriota > Cyanobacteriia > Phormidesmidales > Phormidesmidaceae > PCC-6406. The sequence continues at coordinate 1,033 of JAQCKL010000064.1, read as the reverse complement.
AGCGTCTCTCATTTTGACGAATCCACCTTTTGGCAGCAAAAAAGGTGGTGGTGTACCGGATCGTCCAGACTTTAAATTTCCGACCAGCAATAAGCAGCTTTGCTTTTTGCAGCATATCTACCTGGGGCTGAAACCAGGAGGTCGAGCGGCAGCGATTTTTCCTGACAATGTGCTGTTTGAGAGCAATGTAGGGCGGCAGATTCGTACCGATTTGATGGATAAATGCAACCTCCACACGATTTTGCGGTTACCATCGGGTATTTTTTACGCTCAGGGCGTGAAAACCAATGTGTTGTTTTTTACCCGTGGCAAGAAGGCTAAGGACAACACCAAAGCAGTCTGGGTCTATGATTTGCGGGCAAGTGCGCCTCAGTTTGGGAAGCGGACAGCTTTAACCCGTGATTACTTTAAGGCGTTTGAAGCGGCTTTTGGCAGCGATCCGTTTGGGGGTGCTGCCAGCCTTGCTAAACGCAAGGATACGGGCGAAGAAGGGGAATTTCGCTGCTTTTCCCGTGAGTGGATTGCTGAACGTGGCGATAATTTAGATATCACCTGGTTGAATGGCGATCTCGAAGACGAGGAGAACTTACCCGAACCGGCAACCCTAGCCCGAGAGGCGATCACTGAATTGGAGGCTGCTTTAGTTGAGTTGCAGGGCATCTTGCAAGAATTGGGTGAAGAAGTCGATTAGGAGGAGGCCACCATGATGGAAAGCATTAAGGTACGCCAGCGGGTGGGACAAGATGGCATGCTCCATCTTGAAATTCCGGTTGGACTCACTGATCGAGATATCGAGGTGATGGTGATCTACCAGCCCGTCGAAGCGGATGCTGCTTCTGTCTTATCTTTAGCAGATCTCTATGGCATCTGCGCGGATGACCCCATCAGCATTGATGATGCGGGCATTGCAGAGGCGCTCGATGAAGACCTGGCGGGAGCGTTTGAGTAGGGATGCGCTATCTGCTAGATATAGCCGTCGCCACTTAGGTTAAGACGTTACCACCTTGAGAACGTGCTCCATCGCATCTCTTAA
>JAQCKL010000063.1 GCA_027592485.1 Cyanobacteriota bacterium | reverse complement strand
AAGGTCATCACTGAACATTACCATTGCAGCTAATGGCTCGCCAGCTAAAAACGAAACGTTGGCAGTTACATTTTTCAGGTGAAATTATATCGGGGATCAGCAACGTCGAAAAGTCAGGGGGCAGCGATTTCAGTAACGACTTGGCCCCCACTAATCACCACCCGCTGTTCTTGGATGTAACCCACCGCTTGCGGACCTCGAATGCGGGCGGAGGGATCTCCCTGGCGATAGTTGACCGCCCCCTCTGCCACAACCGTTTGGGTGGCTAAATTCCAACGGAGGCGGTCGGCAGTGAGGCGGCCATCATGGCGATTCCCCACCACCACCACCTCGCGGGTCAGATTAACGATTTGATCGGCCAAATCAAACTGCCCCTGCTGAGCCGTTAAGGTGACGGCCTGGGCCTCGCTATCCGCCCTCAGGGGGCGATCCATCACGATTTGCTCAGCATCCACATCCCACAGGGCATGATCCCCAGTAATGCGTAGCGATAGGGCCAATAATTCCACCACCACATTATTGGTGAGGGTGGCCCGATTCCCTTGCAATTCCAGCAGGCCCGTTTCCCCCGAGATCACCTCGGTGATCGTCTCATCCAGAAAGCGCTCGACCCTTAGGGATGCCTGGCTTTCGACTTCCTCATCCTGCCATCGCCACTCCAGGATATCCGCCTGCAGTTTTAGCCAAGGCTCGGTGCTGGGGTCCTCGACCACCGTATTGGCGATCACCTCCCCTTCTAGTTCCATGCGCTGCTCTCGCTCGTAGACCCGCGCCTCGTCAGCGGCCAACCTCAATTGGGGGTGGGTACCGGTGATGCGATCGCGCAGCACCATGAGGTCATCCTGAACGCGCCATTGCAATTCATTGCCCCGCAGCACCGCCTGACTTTCGATGCCGGTAGCCACAATATTGCCCGTCAAGATCACCAACTGACCATCTTCGAGAATTTGGCCGCGACGGGCGGTGACCCGGTAAATCATTTTCCCGTCCAGGTAAAGCTCTCCCTGGGGACGAGTGACATCAGCGGTTTGCTGATCAGGGCTATAGGTCACCGTTTCAGCATGGACCCGCCATAGCAACTGGCCATTTTCATCCGGTTGCTCTAGGGTGACATCCCTCAAGGTCAATCCTGAGGTCAAAGCATCCTGTTGTTCTTCATCGGCAACATAATTAGGCGCTGGATCCTGCCGGATGGCCCGCAGACCCATCACCAAGGCCACAAACAGGACGAAACCGCCTAGGCCCAACCCATACCATCGCTTCATGGTCACTCCCCTCACCTGCGCTCATCCTAGCCCGGAATCGCAGGTCGCCTCAGGTGTATTTATATCGCTGGCCCCTTTACTTAGGGCACCTAGGATGGCGCTGATCCCTAGCGCAGAAACAACGTGGCTCACAGTCTTGTCCGAACCAGACTGGCGCTGCCGTCAGTGCTCTGCCCTCGCACCCCGCTCTCAGCCAAACCAGGGCTGTTACAGGGGGATAAAGCACTCAGGTCAGGACTTAACCAGGCTGCTGCACGGTGCTATGGGCTTCTTCTTCTCTATCGGCTTCAGCGATCGCCGCCAGGGGGCGATAGGTATAACCACTGCGAGGCGCTTTACGGATGTCATCCTTAATTGATTCCAGATCAATGTAGCGATCGGAGACATTAATCAGACTGTCGCTGGTCATGGAGCGCAGGCTAATCACCTCCACCCGTGAGCCGCGATAGCTGGTCGCATCTACGGCATAGGCCAAATCCCCGTCCCCGCTCACCAAAACCGCTGTGTCATAAAAGGCGACCAGGGCCATCATGTCCACAGCAATCTCCACATCTAGGTTGGCCTTCTTGGAGCCATCCGGCAGCTGGACCAAATCCTTTGCAATGACACGATAACCGTTACGGCGCATCCACAGCAAAAACCCCTGTTGCTTTTCATTGGTGCGATCCACGCCGGTATAGAAAAAGGCCCGGAACAGGCGTGAGCCAGAGGTGAGGTGGCATAGCAGTTTGGTGTAGTCAATTTCGATGCCCAGTTGCAGCGCGGCATAAAAAAGATTAGAGCCGTCGATAAAAATGGCAACTCGGCCACGATTTTCTAGCACCTGTTCTGGCGTAAAAATCGGGTCTTGACCCATCATTTCATGGTTGTTCAGCATGATTCTTATGTCCTTTGTTTTATAAATGTGGAATAAATCAGGGAGCGGAGGCGGGCTTTGCCCTGGGAGCTTAATGGCAGGGGCACCCTCTACTCGCTGGCCCGTTCAATACGCTGGAAAATTGGCTCTGCCTTACCGAGCGCTTGGCTAGCGGGCAAGTATCCCCAGCGGCTATGGACGCTATAGGGCAAGGTTTGACCAATGGCGCGATCGTTGAAGTCAGCTGCTAGACCCAACTGTGAATAAATCGCAATCGCTAAACCTGGCACGATCGGAGAGAGCAAGTAAGCCGCTAGCCGCACAGACTCCAAGACGGCATAGAGGACCCGTTCCGTTTCCGCTTGTTGCCCTTGTTTATATAAACTCCAAGGGGCTTTCTCATCCAGGAATTTATTGCAGCTGCGAACCAACCCTAAAACGGCCTCGCAGGCCTGGCTAAAAGCCAAAGCTTCATAGGCCGCCTCGACGGTTGTGGCCAAGATGGCTCCCTTCGACTTCAAGTCGTAATCCGCTGGGATGTCGTCCCCCATCACATCAGGCACCTGCCCCTGGCAGTAACGACCGGCCATGTTAAGGGTGCGGTTGAGGAGGTTGCCCAGATCATTGGCAAGGTCGGCATTCAAAACATTGATGAAGCGCGTTTCACTAAAGTCCCCGTCTCGGCCAAACTCAATTTCTTTCAGGAAGTAGTAGCGCACCGCATCGGCACCGTAGCGTTCTACCAGATCAACGGGATCGAGGGTATTGCCAAGGCTTTTGCCCATCTTTTGCCCATCTTTGGTGAGAAAGCCATGGCCAAACACCCGGCCTGGCAAGGGTAGCCCTGCCGACATCAGCATGGCGGGCCAATAAACCGCATGGAACCGCAGAATATCTTTGCCAATGAGATGGGTCTGAATGGGCCACCACTTTTGGAGGGCGTTGTCTAGGGTGGGCTCATCGGCGGGGTCTAAAAGGGCAGTCACGTAGCCCAGCAGCGCATCGAACCATACATATAACGTGTGATTCGGATCCGTAGGCATCGGAAAGCCCCAGTCCAAATTCACTCGGGAAATTGAAAAGTCCTGTAGGCCCTGGGAAACAAAACTCAGGACTTCATTACGACGGCTAAGGGGCTGAATAAAGTCAGGCTGGTCTGCATAGAACTGTTCTAGCTGGGATTGGTACTTGGAGAGTTTGAAGAAATAGTTCTGCTCATCTCGCCACTCCACCGCCTTATTGCTATGGATAGGGCAGCGCTGCTCGGGGAGCAGATCGCGTTCTTCTTTAAATTCTTCGCAGGAAACGCAGTACCATCCCTGTTGATGCCCTTCATAGATATCGCCCCGATCCCAGACCCGCTGGAAGAATTCCGCCACGATCGCTTGGTGGCGCGGCGCGGTGGTACGGATGAAGCGATCGTAGGCAATGTTGAGACGTTGCCACAACGATTGGAACCCCAATACAATCTCGTCGCAATGGGCTTGGGGAGACTTCTCGCGCGCTTCCGCTGTGCGCTGGATCTTCTGCCCATGCTCATCGGTACCCGTAATCATCAATACAGGCACCCCCTTCAATCGCTGAAATCGTGCAATCACATCGGCAGCAATAGTGGTGTAGGCACTACCGATATGGGGCAAGTCATTGACGTAATAAAGGGGTGTTGTAATCGAAAATGTATGATTATCGACGGAATTTGAGCCCATAGAAAAAAAGCAGAATTATTAATTCCAATTGATTTCTCAATCATACAGCAGGGGTTTAGCCGCAGTTCTGTGAAAAACCTGCATTTTTTTTGCGCTAAACAAGCCATTATCTTTGAGGTTTTCCAGTCACCGAGATCCGCAGCCTAACGATCTTCGATGCCTGACCAGCAGGAACCATAGCCCTATGGCCCTCCGCTTATGTCTCACCCACAACCTGGAGGGTGTCCTTGAATACAGCAAAGTCAATGTATAGAAAAGCTTTAGATGCCGGAATGTCAAATATAGCTTTGGCTACTTTATTGAGAACACCGAGAATTTGCCTGATATTTTGTACAGAAGCAACGTGGCTTGCAGCCTTACCCTAAACGAACTGATAACGGCTATAACGTTTTATTTTCGATTGGATTCTTTTCTTAGTTTAATATTTTGTTTTTTGGCCCTAACAAGCATTAACGAAAAATTCAGGCGTTCTAGCCTTTTGAGCAACCGATTGCCATGACTTCTGAAGCCGCGCAAATCGACCAACAGATTGCGGTTGCGGCACTGGCCAGGAACGTGAGTTGCCAGTAGGGATCAACAAAACCCGCTCCTACGGGGATCGTTTTTTTTGGCAATCACCTTAAGAACCTGTTGGAAAAGCCCTGTATAGCAGTCGCCAGTCTGATGAGGACAAGACTGCGAGCCACTTTGCTTCTGCGCCTAGGATCAGAACGATCCTTGGTGTCCTAAGCAAAGTGGCCAGCGCTATACCGTTCATTCGAATACAGGGATTACCCAGAACGGTCAACGGCAACATCAGGCATCCAGCCGATATCCTGACCGTCTGCGGTCATACCTAATACCGACCTCCCCCCTTTTCAATCAGCCTCTAAGACACCTTGCCAAAACGGCGATCGCGCTGCTGATAGGCGCATAGGGCCTGATGAAACTCCGCTTGGTCAAAGTCTGGCCAGAGGGTGCTGGTGACATAGATTTCAGCGTAGGCCAACTGCCAGAGCAAAAAGTTGCTAATCCGCATTTCACCACTGGTGCGGATCAACAAGTCGGGATCGCAGGTATCCGCCGTGTAGAGATGGCGGGCAAAGAGGGCTTCATCAATATCTTGGGGGGCAATTTCCCCTGCCTGGACTTGAAGGGCGATCGCCTGACAAGCTTGAATGATTTCCTGGCGACCCCCATAATTGGTCGCCACCGTAAATAAGATCCCTTGATTGTGCTGCGTCGCTGTAACCGCCCGGTCAATTTCGTTCTGGAGCGACTCCGGCAGGGCCGCCAAGTCACCCACAAACTGAATCCGCACTTGCTCCGACATCATCTCCGCCAATTCTTGACGGAGGACCCGCTCAAACAGGGCCATCAGAAACCCGACCTCTTCTAACGGGCGTCCCCAATTTTCAGTGGAAAAGGCATAGGCCGTCAGGGCTGAAATGCCCCAGTCACTACAACACCGCAGCAATTTTTTGAGGGTATCGACCCCACGACGATGGCCCATAATCCGAGGTCGCCCGCGCTGCTTAGCCCAGCGACCATTACCATCCATAATCACCGCCACATGCTTGGGCAGCCGAGCTTGTTCAAGGTCAACGGGCAATGGGGATGGGGCCACTGGCTTAGCAGTCATCTTCTTTCACGGAAAGCTGAGGATGGAAAGCGGGTTATGCGCCTAAGCAGCCATAACCCTTGGCCCCTGAGGCGCTTACCTAGACCCAGGAGTTGAGGTGTCACCACATCTCTATCTCTAGTAATAGAAAGCTTGGTATGCAATAACGACTTCAGTTTACTGCTGGTTAGGGGCCGATGTAGTATCCCACGCTCAGCGACGGAAATTGAACCCGTCTCCTCCGAAACAACAATACAAAGACATCGATCGACCCGCTCAGTAATGCCCATGGCAGCCCGGTGACGGGTTCCCAATTGCCGCGAAGCCGATCGCTCCGAAATCGGCAAAATCACACCTGCAGCCAGTACCCGCTTCCCCCGAATTAACACCGCCCCATCATGGAGGAGGGTGGTGGTTTGGAAAATCGTTTGCAGTAATTCCTTCGAGACCTCTGCATTGAGACGCACCCCCGGCACCGAAAAGTGACGCTCATCAATCGGTTTCTCACATTCCACAATAATCAGGGCACCGATCCGATTTTGAGAGAGATCCTTAACCGCATCCACCAGCTCATCAACGATATTGCTGCTGGGGGCGGGGGACTCCGGGTAGGGCATGGTGAGCAGTTGGCGAAACTGTCCCTGACCAATATGCTCAAGCAGACGCCGAAATTCCCCTTGTAGCATCAGGGCCATGGCCACTGCCGCCCCAATCACCAATTTATCCAGCACAAAACCCAGCAGTTCTAGACCGAGCCGACGACTGAGGGTAGCCACGAGTAATAAGACAATAAAGCCCCTAACCATCCATAGGGTACGGCGCTCACCAATGAGCACCAAGATGGTATAGAGGAGCAACAGAACCAAGGCCACATCCAAGAACGGGAGCAGCCAAACTCGCGAGAGATTGAGTATGATCTGCCCTTGCTCCGATAAGTAACGCATGGGCGGTACTGTCACCTAAAACTGGCCGATAAAGGGGCAAGTGAGGTCAAGATTAACCCCATGTACGCCCAAGTCACCTTTGATCAACCTAGACACAACTGAGCCCCATGCATGCCTAGCCTACTCGGCCTCAGCTCGATCAACTAGACCAATCCACTCATTCAAGGCTAGGGGTAGGGTTGCCCAACATGGCGGGCAGGCAATCCTGACGCACTAAATCCTGGATGGTTTCGCGCCTAATAATTAGACAGGCTTCTCCGTTACCCACAATCACTGCCGCCGGTCTCGGCACCCGATTGTAGTTGGAGGCCATGCTGTAATTGTAGGCACCGGTCGCAGCAATCACGAGAATATCCCCAGCCTGCAGCGGGGGAAGGGCTGCTGCTTGGACAACGACATCCCCAGACTCGCAGTGTTTACCGGCAACGGTTACTGTTTCCGACAGGGGGGTCGACATCTGATTACCCACCAGCGCCCGATAAACGGATTGATAGGTGATGGGGCGGGGATTATCAGACATCCCTCCATCCACGGCCACATAGGTACGGGTATCGGGCACCGTTTTTTGACTGCCCACAGTATAGGCAGTGACACAGGCAGAGCCCACCAGCGATCGCCCCGGCTCACAAATCAGGCGCGGCAGGGGCACGCCCCTCTGTTCACAGGCTTGCGCGATCGCCTGGCTGACGGTAGCCACCCAAGTGTCAATACTGGGGGGATCATCACTTTCTACATAACGAATGCCCAGGCCACCGCCCACATCCAATTCCGTAATGGGTAACCCATGCTGCACAGCCTTTTGGAGCCAATGCACCATCACATCCCCTAAATCAGCATGGGGTTGAGTCTCAAAGATTTGGGAACCAATATGGGCATGAAGGCCGATACAATGCAACCCAGGCTGCTGGCTAACGTAGGCAAAAACCGCCTCCAGCTGATCGGGATCAAACCCAAACTTGCTATCCAGATGTCCGGTTTGAATGTACTCGTGGGTATGACATTCAATGCCAGGGGTGAGGCGCAGCAAAATCGTTACGGGAGCCGCCGCTGTTTCTAATAGGGTGACTAAGGTTCGCAGCTCATGCCAGTTATCTACCACAATGCGGCACCCGACTGCCACGGCATATTGGAGTTCCTCCAGGGATTTATTGTTGCCATGGAAGTAGATATGATCCGCCGTTGCCCCTGCCTCAATCGCGGTGTACAGTTCCCCCGCAGAAACCACATCGATCCCCAATTTTTCCTGGGTCACCACAGCGCAGACCGCCAGACAACTCCAAGCTTTAGAGGCATATATCGCCAGGGACGGCCCTGGGTAATGCTGGCGCAGGGCCTCGCGATACTGCCGACAGGTCGCTCTTAGGGTAGCCTCATCCAGAATGTACAGTGGGGAGCCAAACTGCTTGACCAATTCCGGGACATCACAGCCTCCAATCGTCAGGTGATCGGCAGGGGACACCTGTGCGGTCACCGGCAACAGCGATTGATTAGGGGAAAGGGCGTGTTCCTGAGACTGAGGGAGATAACGACGGCTAGTCTGAGACAGGTCAACAGTGGACACCATGGGACGTTGGGTGAAAGGGCAGTGGAAATGGTCAGCAGCAACCGAGTGCGCGTCTCGGCCTATAGGTCTCTCAGTGTACAATTGAGCCCTGATCAGGGGCCATTTGGTGGTGAAATCGGTTTCTTGTTACCCCTTAACTGCTGTCGACTTACCCGCAGTTGTGCAGCTTGATCAGCTTTGCTTTGGGGGGCTGTGGACCCTGTCGGGCTATGAACGAGAGTTGGCTAGTCCGAATAGCGATCTCCTTGTGCTGACTCAGGGCAATGGGCGACCTAAAGCCAATGACATTAGCAATCCAGACGGGTGCCCTGAAGTTGGACTCATTGGAGTTGGCTGCTGTTGGGCGATCCTAGATGAAGCCCATATTACGCTTTTGGGCATTACCCCCCCCTGTCAAGGCCAAGGGTTGGGCCAATGGCTACTGTGGATGTTGCTCCGGGCGGCACGGGATCGCGGTTTGCAGCGCGCCACCCTAGAGGTCCGAGCTAGCAATACACCGGCACTCCATTTATACGAAAAATTTGGGTTTCAGATTGCTGGGCGGCGGCGGCATTACTACAGCGATGGGGAAGACGCCCTCATTCTATGGATGCGCGGATTGAGTGATCCCAACCTAGGGTCAACGTTCCAGCAATGGGGCGAACGGAGCCATAATCGCCTCTCCAGCGATGGATGGCAACCCTTGGGAGCAGACCCGGTGGCATCAGGCCAGAATATGGGTCAAATTCAATGAATCCTGCCACTGAACCGATGACAAGAGGGACGGTTACCCTCACCCTGCCCTCCGTTAGAACGGCTCAACCCCTGGTTTAGCAAGCTGTTCGCTGGGTCACAGTTCACCAATACCCCTGTGCTAAAATCAGCATAACCAGCGTACAGGCGGGTATTTGGATTTCAGCTAATGTTTGAACGCTTCACAGAAAAAGCTATTAAAGTCATCATGCTCGCCCAAGAGGAGGCCCGTCGCTTGGGCCACAACTTTGTGGGTACTGAGCAAATCCTATTGGGCCTGATTGGCGAGGGGACTGGTGTTGCTGCCAAAGTTCTCAAGTCAATGGGCGTTAATCTCAAAGATGCTCGCATTGAAGTCGAGAAAATCATTGGTCGGGGATCAGGCTTTGTTGCCGTTGAGATCCCCTTCACCCCGCGAGCCAAAAGGGTTTTAGAGCTATCTCTTGAGGAAGCGCGGCAACTCGGTCACAACTATATCGGGACCGAGCATCTGCTCCTAGGCTTAATCCGAGAAGGGGAAGGGGTTGCGGCCCGCGTCCTCGAAAATCTTGGGGTTGATCTATCCAAGGTCCGCACCCAAGTGATTCGGATGCTGGGTGAAACCGCTGAGGTCTCTACCGGTGGGGGTCAAGGACGCACCAAAACCCCGACGCTGGACGAATTTGGGGCCAACCTCACTCAGATGGCAGCCGATGGCAAGCTAGATCCGGTGGTGGGTCGGCAAAAGGAAATTGAGCGGGTTATCCAGATCCTGGGTCGCCGGACTAAAAATAACCCGGTTCTCATTGGGGAGCCTGGCGTAGGTAAAACCGCGATCGCCGAGGGTTTAGCCCAGCGGATTTCCACCGGCGATATTCCCGACATTCTCGAAGAGAAACGGGTGGTCACCTTAGATATTGGCCTGCTGGTGGCTGGAACCAAGTATCGAGGGGAATTTGAAGAGCGACTCAAAAAAATCATGGATGAAATCCGCTCTGCCGGAAACGTCATCCTGGTGATTGATGAAGTCCATACTTTGATTGGGGCGGGCGCTGCGGAAGGGGCCATTGATGCGGCCAATATTCTGAAGCCTGCCTTGGCTCGGGGTGAACTTCAATGTATTGGCGCGACCACCCTGGACGATTACCGCAAGCACATTGAGCGGGATGCGGCCCTGGAACGCCGATTCCAGCCTGTGATGGTGGGTGAACCCACCGTTGCGGAAACCATTGAGATCCTCCATGGTTTGCGCGATCGCTACGAACAGCACCACAAACTCAAGATTCAGGACGAAGCCCTGGATGCGGCAGCGAAGCTCTCCGATCGGTATATTTCGGATCGCTACTTGCCAGACAAAGCCATTGACCTAATTGACGAGGCCGGTTCTCGAGTACGGCTCATCAACTCACAGTTGCCCCCTGCCGCCAAGGAACTCGACAAAGAACTCCGACAACTTCTGAAAGAAAAAGACAACGCAGTCCGCTCCCAGAATTTTGATAAGGCAGGGGAGTTGCGCGATCGCGAAATGGAGATCAAGGCTGAAATTCGGACCATTGCCCAAGGCAAAAAGTCTGAAGAGACCGACGGTGATGATTCTCCCGTGGTTACAGAAGAGGATATTGCCCATATCGTCGCCTCTTGGACCGGTGTGCCCGTCAACAAGCTCACCGAATCCGAATCCGAGAAGCTCCTCCATATGGAAGACACCCTCCATCAACGGCTCATTGGCCAAGATGAAGCTGTCAAAGCCATTTCTAGAGCCATCCGTCGGGCAAGGGTCGGGCTCAAAAGTCCTAATCGTCCCATTGCTAGTTTTGTCTTCTCTGGCCCAACCGGCGTTGGCAAAACGGAACTGGCCAAGTCCCTAGCGACTTACTTCTTCGGAGCCGAAGAAGCCATGATTCGGCTGGATATGTCCGAGTTTATGGAGCGCCACACAGTTTCCAAGTTAATTGGCTCCCCTCCAGGCTATGTCGGCTATAGCGAGGGCGGTCAGCTCACCGAAGCGGTACGGCGGCGTCCTTACACCGTGGTTCTCTTTGATGAAATTGAGAAAGCCCATCCCGACGTCTTCAACATGCTGTTGCAGATTCTGGAAGATGGCCGCCTCACCGATGCCAAAGGACGCACGGTGGACTTCAAAAACACCCTACTGATCATGACCTCGAATATCGGGTCTAAGGTGATCGAGAAGGGTGGCGGTGGCCTCGGATTTGACTTCGAGGAAAATCAGGCCGAGTCCCAGTACAATCGCATCCGCTCCCTCGTCAATGAGGAACTGAAGCAGTACTTCCGCCCAGAGTTCCTCAATCGCTTGGACGAAATCATCGTCTTCCGTCAGCTCACCAAGGACGAAGTGAAGCTGATCAGCGACATCCTACTCAAGGAGGTCTTTGGCCGCCTAATGGAACAGGGCATCACCCTAGAGGTCACGGAACGGTTTAAGGATCGCCTGGTGGAAGAGGGCTACAATCCCAGCTACGGTGCGCGGCCTTTACGTCGTGCCATTATGCGTCTATTAGAAGACACCCTTGCAGAGCAAATTCTCTCAGGAAGTTTAGGCGATGGAGATACAGCCATAGTGGATGTCGATGACCAGGGCAAGGTGTTTATCCAGGCCAGCGAAAAGAAGCGTGAACTACTGCCTCAATTAGCCGAATAATGGCAGCTAATGAGCTGACAGCTTAAAACAGGGTGAGCAGAGTATGTATACTCTGCTCACCCTGTTTACTTTTGTAAAGGCATTCTCAGATTTCTTGCCTTGGTTGAAACCTAAACTTGATAATAGTTAAAGAGCCGTTGCAATTGGGTATCGTTTTGACTCAATTAGCGATGCGGACGCTGAACTAATTTGGAGTCATATCAAGCATGGGTCTGATCAAAAACGTTGTGGGCGCAATCTCAGGCATTGTCGGCACCCTGTTTAGTGTGATCTTAGGCATATTTGGCCTCGGTAAAAAGTCAGAATTTTTCTTGGAGCTAGATGAGTCCGCTATCCCAGCTGCCGCACCGGTCAAGGAAGCTGCGGTCCCTGCCCCTAAAGCAGCTGAACCCGAGGTGGCTCAGCCTGTCGCTGTCGCAGCGGCACCTCAGGCCCCCAAGGCTAAAGCCACCGAAGGTGCGCTAACATTTGCAACCGACTTCCTGGTTAACCCCAGCCTTAACAACACCAGTCGCCGTCGGCCTGGTCCCAGTCTTTCTCCCTTTGCAAACATGGCAAAAGAGATGAAGCGTTCTGCTTCTATCGGCTAAACCGGGTGAAACAAATCGGTTGTAATCGATTTCGGGTCCGTTCTCTTGAGAGCGGGCCTTTTTAAGGTTTATGCGGAGGCGTTGGTATGGGGAAACCGCAAAAAATGAAGACCACTATAGAGGTGGAAGGCGGCATCCCAGGGGGTATCTTTGCGGCGCACCAACGGCATATTGGGATTCAGGAAAGGCATCAGGTCAATGTATTCCAAAGCACCTTCACCAAAGTTGCTAAACCCCGATTGGATGGGGCCTGAAATTTTGTTGAGAATGTGATCCCGGAGCGCGTTCCATTGCAGACGAGTAGAGGGGCCAGAAGCGGTTTTAGGGACCATTTCCGGCAGGGGGTTACCATGCTTAAATTGATAGGTACGATCGCATAACCGTAACAAACAGCGGCGATCGTGGAAATGTAGATCGATGACTTCGGCGTGATCTTGGGTTTTTTCCTTCCGCTCCAATTTGCCCCAGGCATCCCGATCTATGACCGACTCAAATAAGGGCAGCGCTCCAATCAACGCCTGAGTAACCTCCGACCAATCAAAGCTGATTTCCCCTAGCTGACCAGTTTCGCTTTGGCAAACCACAGTGCCAGGGGAACTCACAGAGCGGAAGTAATTCACCTGAAAGGTTTGAAGCTGCTTGATCTCGGTTTGGTCAACCCAGAAAGCAGGCATTTGGGCAGCTCTTAGGGACTCCCCCAAAAAACGGAGCTCCCCCAGCGGGCCAACGCGATGGAGCCGCCAACCCTTGCTGGGCAACTGCAGCCGGGCCATATAGGGATCAATCTGGAGGATTTTCGCTAAGCCCTGGGCAGCAGCGCTTCGAGCCGCATCCCCTTGCACCGGTTCCAGACAGAGAATGCCAGGGGCATCACTATCGGGGCTGGAACGAGCGGTTGCTAACGCCGCTTCCCGCGCCTGTAATAAATGGGTTTGGATACGCTGGATGCCCTGACGGGCCTGGCCCATAAGCTTGGTC
>JAQCKL010000062.1 GCA_027592485.1 Cyanobacteriota bacterium | reverse complement strand
TCCGCAATGGGGAAAGATGAGCGGTGCCAAAATTACCACTCTCTTGGCCAATACCTAGGCCAAATCTGAGTATGCCTCTGGGTCAAAAAAGGGATGAATAGCCCCTAAATTAGTGACTTTGGCAAAAATGGGAATCGATAAAATTGGGTCGAGTTTTTGCGGAAGCAATTTCAAGACGGCTTTGACGTAAAGGTAACCTCGGAAGCCTGCCTTTAAGTCGAGAATGCTGCAATCAGGCCAGTCGCGTTGGACTTGCTGTAAAAGTCGCTGGGAAACATTGACCATGAACAAAGCCAGATTGGCGGCATTGGTGACTCCCCGTTCAGTCGTGTTCATGAAATCCTCCAGGCCCCAAAATTGCTTAGCATCACGGAAATTAAATTCAATCTGGAACCGTAATGCGTAGTAGTCCACGAGCTGTTCATGGACCAGTTCCAAGTCACTTGAGAATAAAATGACGTGGGCCTGCCGCTGAGTAGCGAGGTGAGTTTTGCAAATAATCACCCCATTGAGCGGGTTGCCAAAGGCAGGACTGAGCGCCCTCAGTTGATATCTCTCGCTACGAATGCCATCTTCGGTAGTCGCTTCGACCCGATAGGCTACGGGTAACTGTTTGGGGTTAAGGCGTTCCCCATATTTACGGCGAGCGTCTTTGCTCTGATACGGCACGAACAGCTGGCTATCATGCCGCAGTTTTGAAATCAGGTGTAGGTGACATTGGCGCGCCATTTGCAGGGCAGGATTATTGCCAAAGTGACCGTCGAGTAGCAGATAACGAATCGGCAGGAGCCCTCCCATCAAAGCGAACAAGGCCAAAATAGCTCCCTTGACCAGTCGCAGTTCTCGGTTCAGGCACACCTCGGTTTTGACTTTGTTTTTCGAGCCTTTGGGTCGTCCTCGCTGGCGCTTAGGCGGGGTAGATTTAGGAGCGCTCGTCGGCGGTGAAGCCGATGAGGGTTGCTTGCCCTTAGTGGTTCGAATCACCTGTTCCAAACGAACCGGATAGGCGCGGCGCTGTTCGACACTGACGAGCGAGAGGCAAAAGAAGGCCAGCCCCGGCACGGGATGGTCATACAAACTGGAGAAGAAGCGGCCCAGTCCATACGTTTTTTTTCCTGATTTCGTTACCACGACTTCATCTCCGGCCAACAGATAGGTTGCTCGTCGACACCAGCCATGAGTGCGAAAGAATTCCCACATCAAGGCAGGCCAGGGAATAACGGTATTGAAGAAGCGTTGGATGGTGCGATAACTGCCGCCGTCGCCCGACCATCGAGAGATGCCGCGCATCGTGATGCGGCCACTCATCGCCAATAGGGCACTCACCACGATGTTCATTCGCCGAAGGGTGGTTCTATCCACGTGGAACATCAGACATTGCAGCAGTGATAGGATCTCGTACATGGGCTTTTGGCGGCGATAGATTTAGTGGTATTTCCAGTGTCCTACAAAAGCCCTCTTGACTTTGCTCGCACACTTCAATCGGGTGAACGAAAAAAAGCGCGGAGCGAAGAAACGGCGTAGTTTCAGATGAGAAACAACATCATCGAGGGACTACACCGATGCAACTAGCTTCCATCGTCATCGAACAATTGAGCAACCTTCAACTCTTCGCCACCTCAGCGCAAAGCGCTGAAGCCAGCGTGAACGAATTTGTCGAAGTCTGGCGTGACCTCGGTTGCCGCATCCTTCAACAGCAACTGCAAGCGCAGTTAGCAGCCGTAGAAGTGAAGTACACAGGCGCACGGCAACGCCGCTCAAAGCGCTACCACACGCCCCTCGGCACGATTAACCTAAGCCGCCGCGTTTATGGCAGTAAAGGGAGTGAGTGTCTGGGCGAGAAAGCCCTAGGATTACCTGCCGACGGTTGGTTCAGCCAGGTGAAGGAACTCGGATGTGCCTTGGGAGTCGGCAGCGAGTTTGCCAACGCCAATCGTTTGCTAGAACGCTGGAGTCGGGTCAGCGTGAGTGAGCATACCTTAGCCAATCATGTGGAACAAACAGGCTCGGAATTAATTGCTGCGACAGCCCTGGACAGTACTACCGCCGTCTGCCCCGTCGTTTCCAGCCTCAGTGCTGCTGCCGCCCCGCCGCCAGAGCGTCCCGTCTTCTACATTGGCGCAGATGGCATTCATACGCCGATGCGCGGTGGCGGCACCTGTGAAGCCAAAGTCGGGGTGATGTTTTGGCAACGAGACCATTGGCGTTTGTGCCCAACCCGCTCCATCGTTAAACACCGTGAGTACGTCGCCACCCTGGAAGGGGTGGATGCTTTTCGTGAACAACTCAATCGCTGCTACAGCCAGACCGTACAACAGCAGCCTCATCAAGTCGTTTTCCTGGGGGATGGAGCGGCCTGGATTTGGTTGATGGCAACCCTCTTGTTTCCCGATGCGATCCAGATTCTCGACTTCTTTCATGTCTCGGAATATCTCTGGGAGGTGGCCCGCCATGCCTTTGCTAGCAGTACTGAGCAGCAACATTCATGGGTGGAAGCGCAACAAGAAGCCCTCAAGCAATCCCAGTGGCGCACTGTGGTTGCAGCGGCGCAGCGCTTGCCACCTACGACTACAGACGGTTCTCAAAGCATTGAGCGCTTAGTCAGCTACCTCAACAACAATCAACATCGCATCGACTACCAGCGCTATCGGCAGCAGGGGTTGATGATTGGCTCTGGGGTGGTAGAGAGTTCCAACCGCCGCATTGTCACGGTTCGACTCAAGCAGTCGGGCATGTTCTGGTCAAAGTTTGGGGCAGAGGCGGTGATGAATTTACGTGCTTGTTATCTCAGCAGTTCCAAACGGTGGCAAGATTTTTGGCGCAATATCGCTGACAACCCATGACCGCGCTTTTTTTCGTTCACCCCACTTCAATCTCCTTTTGGCCAAGGTATTGTTGGCAGCATGACTTTTTCAGCAAGCCCGATTTAGCAACCATCAGAATCCTGTTCTGAATTACGTTTCACTCTAGATTGCGTTTTGCACACCAAGAGGCCGGGTTTCTTCAGGACTGTCGGTCCGCCCATTTTTTGGGCCGAAAAGTAATTTTTTTGTACTACTTTTAAGACCATTAATGAAAGCAAGTCTCATTAATGGTCAAAAGAAGAAGTGATGCATAGATGGACTCAAAATTCGACCAAGATTACAAAAATCCACGAAAACTGAATGCCTCATTCTTTCGTTGAGAAAATGATTTTCTCTGACAAAAGTAAGCGAGCTGGCAGTCAGGAAGCTCGGCCTCTACTGTTTAAGGAGATGTCTAGCCAAAAATAATATTCTTGACCAGAAATCTACTGTGCCTTATCTGTCAGGCAACTGATTTTTCATCACTAATTCCAGACGAGATAAGGCACTCACTGCCGACTCTCGGACATAGCCTTCAACGGATTCATCATCAATAATCTTTTGCAAGACTTCTGCGCCTCGCGTATCCTTGATGGAGCCAAAGGCATTGGCAATTGCCACCGATAGGGCGATATTGTCCGTGGTTTCAAACGTATTTAATAGAATGTCGAATGCCTGGGTAGAGCCAATTTCTCCTAAGGCCATGACTGCAGCAATATTGACAACCGGGTTCAGATCATTAAGTGCTTTGGCAAGACCTTGCAGACCTGCTTCCAAAAACGGAATCTCAGGGTAGCAAATGGCAACTTGAGCTAAGGCTTTGACAGCACTACCTCGGACAGTCACATTCTCACTATTGAGCATGGCCTCCACCAATGGGGGAATCGTTTCTGGGCCAACCGCACCTAAGGTTTTAACCGCTGCCCGTCGGTAGGTCGTATTGTCCTCATCTAAGGCACTCATCAAGCGAGGAATGATCGTCTCGTCCTCCAGTTCAGCCAGCTCCCACATGGCTCGATCCCGCAGGTGGGGATTTGGGTGCTTGAGTTGTTCAAATAGGGCGTCAATAGACATGGCTATCAGAATTAAATTCAGCGTTTGAAATCACGGGTATTGATCGCTTTACGCGCTTAGCTGAGGAGCTGGGTCGCTTTGGCACTTACCAGCCAATCTTGATCGTCGACCACCTGCTCAACTCCAGAGAGATCTCCCAGTTTTTGCAGTGCCATTAAGGTGGCATACTTCAGATCCCAAATGGGACTATCAAGGCAGACTTGGAGGTCACTCACAGCCCGGTGATCCCCTAATTCGCCTAAGGCGATCGCAGCAGCCGTACGCGACTTTTGGAACTGGGGCTGGTGATTATGGAGGGCTTCGATGATCACATCGTAGGCGGGTGCATATTGGAGCCAGCCAAATAGCTTGATCACATGGAAGTGCGCCCCATAATCTGTGCAGGCTTCTTCGTGATAGGTCGCCAAGAGGGATTCTGGGGCGGCTTGGGCATGGTCTTGAATAAGCGCTTTGGAAGCCAGATAGCAGCGGCCAAAGTCGGTGTCATACAGATCATGGATCAGAAAGGGCAGCTCAGACGGACGATCATAGGTGCTGACTAGGTGCAGATCCGTCGGGTGATCCCGTAGGGTGCGCTCGACATCGGGTTGGATATCGGCAAAGGAAAAGCGCCCTGCGGCAATGCCTGCCTCTGCCAAACAGCGAATCCCCCTGAGACGGAAGACCAATGACACTGGACATTGGGCGATCGCTGAGATGGCGTCATAGTACCGAGCATCCATTAAGTCTTGGATGGCTAAGCGTCGCGCCATCACATTGGGGTGCTGCAAAAGCACTGTGACCTGGTCCATTTGCGCAGAGTCTCCCGTAAGCCGAGCGATAGACGCAATCGCGGCACTCATCACGGGGGGCTCAGGATAGTCAACAAAGGAACGAATGGCATCCAGTGCGGGCTGATAGCCAAGCTTGGCCAGGGTTTGGATAATTACCCGATAGTTTTGCCGAGGCGTGGCCAGTAAAGCGGTGATTTCGTCTAGCAGCTCAGCATCCTCAGTGCCAATTTCACCGATCGCCCAAACCGCATTTTCGACCGTAAATTTGTCCTGCTCAGCCAGACAAGGACGGATGAATGGCAATGCCTGGGACTCCCGTAATCGGCCCAGGGTTTCTAAGGATTTACGCCGCACAATCCGGTTGTCCAAGGATGGATCCGTTTGTTGTAAAGCCCGAATCAAGGCCTGAGTGGTCTGTTCTGTGGGGAAATTAACTAAATGAGAGACCGCAATATAACGGGAATCATTCTCGCTAACTTGATCTGGAGGTGTATCCAGAATGGCGATCGCCTGTTCTTCCGTTAAGTCAAAGAGTTTAAAAAAGCGCTTATCCATCACTACTGAAACCGTGGGTCGATATGGGCAATTGACAGGACTGAATGAATGGTCGAAACATCTTCCAGTAAACCTGGTCTGCTACTATTCTCCTGTCAAACATTTTCCGTCAAGCATCAACAGAACCCCCCATAGCAAAACCTGAGAAGGTTCCCCCTTAGCAGCTTAATCTAAACCACCAAAGGGAAACAATTCTCAGGTCAAAGGAAATAATCCTGCTGATCAGTTACAGCAAAGACTATGACAGAGAGTTGATCGCGTAGTCGAGTAGCGCGTTGTACTCAGTTAAAGCCTGAGCAGACATGTCGCGAGGAGTACAACCGCGGTTACGAGCAAAACTCAGCGCTTCAACGTAGGGAGCAGTGGGCAGACCCAAAGCACGGTAAACTTCACGCTGACCAGCAATACCCCACTCATCCAAAGGACCGGTACCGCCCACAACCAAGCTGTACTGGATCAAGCGCAGATAGTGCTTGATGTCACGATGACACTTCGCTTTGAAGGTGTCGGTAGAGTTAGCTTGACCAGCATTATTCAAGTAGCTGTACTTGCTGATGCAAGCGTCATAAGCTTCTTTAGCAACGGCATCCAAGTTGCCAGCCAGCTTTTCAGCCGCTTCTAACCGAGCAGCAGAGCGCTGGATGGAACCTTGCACAGACTCTAGGTCAGAGCTGCTGGGGAAACGACCGGCAGCATCTGCAGCTGCGATCACAGTGGTAACAACAGATTTCATTTTTACAATCTCCTAATTGGTTTTAGACCAAAATGCGTAGTTGAAGTTTTTCAGCACAAGATGAATCGCGGTGGCTTAGCTCAGCGCAGAGATAACGCGATCAAAGTAGCTGCCTGCTTCAGCAACGAGGCTGGAGCAACGATCATCAACCACAGGAGAACCCATTTTGCGGAGCTTGGAGCCAGCGCGAGCTTCGCTAGGGGTATCTTGGATGTGCGCAGCAGCTTGTGCCTTCATGATTTGAACAGCACGAACGGTGGAGGTAACGGGAACGCCTAGCGCAGCGTAGGTCTCTTTCAAGCCGTTCAAGCAACGATCATCTAGGACAGATGCATCGCCAGCGAGTAGCGCGTAGGTGACATAGCGCAGAACGATTTCACCATCACGCAGGCAAGCAGCCATGCGGCGGTTGGGGTAGCAGTTACCACCCGCTTGGATCAAGCCTTGGTTCTCGCAAATCATGCCAGCAATCGCATCGGAAACCATGCAGCTAGCGTTACTGGCAATGGCATTCACAGCATCCAAACGACGGTTACCTGAAGCGATGAACTGCTTCAGAGCGCCTAGGTTGCCAACAACAGAAGTGCTAGCATCAGCAGCTACAACTGCTCTAGAAAATGCATCAAGCATTTCGCTCTCCTTACTTATTAAAGGTTAGTACGATGCCATCCCTTTGACTCAACACAGCGATGACAGTTATGACCATAGGAAATCAAGGTTTCTTTAGTCTCGAATCTGAGAAACAAAGCATAGAAACTTAACAGTAGACGTAGCCATCCTGGCACGGGTCTCTTAAAGGGTGAAAAATTGCTGAAATGCCTGTGTGACAAGTGCTCCAAGTGATTTTATCACCCGTTAGAAGACCCGTGCCGCCGCTCTAGACAAGCCTATTCCACTGATCTGTAGCCCAATAAGGCTACGTACAAAATAGAAATCCAGCGAAAGTTCTAAGCTGAAAGTGGCTGTTGCGCGATGCCAAGTTCAAGACCCTTGCTCGATTGGAGTCGTTCACGAATGAAAATTGTTCGCCGAAAATAATTGAGTTGGCAATTAAGGTGGCTTTCTCGTTTTAAATCTGTTCCTGATCAGGGAAAAATCCTAATTCAAGCAGCGCTTTGCAGAGTTGAGACTTTGAAGGGGCTAATTGAGGCGCAGCAAGCCCCATTTCTCTAGCGGTCTCAAACAACTCCCGAACAAGCATATTGAGGGTGTAGGGTTCCCCTTCAATTGGGCTAGTGTCAAAACGTCCTTCGTAAGCCAAGGTATACAGTTCCAAATGATGCATTCCCATAACCCTAGCCAGCTTCTTTAAGGTTTCAGGGGTTGGGCATGTGCCTTTAAGACAGGCCCCTCTGAGCCGCGGCTGAGCGACCCCTGATAAATCAGCCAGGCGATTCATGCTGATGGCTTCACTATCCAGGTATTTAAGAATTATTCGACCCAGTGGCGAACAATCTTCGGGGGTGATTTGGAGCCTCGGGGGCATTTTAAAGATAAAAATTTCAATGGCGACGAGTCACTTCTGCTTACCCAAAAACTGATTAGATGGTGATGCCTTCAGCATCACCATTTGAGTTCTCGACCACCATCAAGCTTTAATCAAGCATAATAGTGGTCGAAACAAGATCGGGAAATGTCCCACTCAACAAAACCTAGGCATGCAACAGCACCGCCAAGAATAGCAAGACGATAAAAGCAGCACCACTATAAAACAAGGCCACCCAAATCTTTTCTAGGGCCTTGGGTGGTTGCTTCTGCCACTTCCAACGCGCAGGAGACATGGTAGGACCAACGAAGCCTGGACCTAAGAGCCCCTTCATATAGGGATCGGGCAGCTGATCTCGGTATGACGTACCATAGCGAGCCATATGAGCAAAGGAAACCTCCCCTTGGCCTCGCTGGGGTAAGATACGTCGTCTTTGATACGGGACAATATTTTCCCCAAAGTTACTCAGGTATTCTTCGCTATTTAGCAAGGCATCAATAAAGGCATTCAGCCCTTGATTACCTAACACAATTGACCAAGCAAATTTCTCGCGATTGCCATAGACATTACGGCCTAAAATTCGCTGTACGCAAATTTCAACAAAGCGATAGTTATTGTTGCTGTCATATACAAGTCGGCGGAAAGAATCCGATAAAACCAAGCCGCGAATAAAGTCTTTGACCGTGATTTGGCCCGATTTCAGTTGGGATTCCAGAAAGGGCTGACGGTGACTTTTCAGCATCTGCTGCTCATTATGGATCTGACGATAGGCTGCCATGATCAGATCGTTGAACTCAGACTCGGAAAGGATATTGTCTGTACTAAAAATCCGGGAATGCTCATCACCTGGAACTTCAAAACCAGATACCCGCTGGTTTTGAGAAGATGGAGCATACTCTAACAGTGCGATCGCCATAATCAACCTCCTGAATTTTGAATGTGAATAGGGTCACAGAACCGTGAAAATCAATTGAGAATCTAGAATGATTAAATAAAACCTTATTTAATCATTCTAGATATAGCGCTAACCCTTAAAAATACGGTTGCGCCATTTGTTTAACTGGAACTCTCCGATCATTTCGTATCGACGGGCATCCGAAACCTGTACCTGTAATGCAACGATGTGAGCCGCCTGAAAATCCACTCGCTGCTGCAGTGAACTCGATGCCTCATCAGAAATTTTTGGCAATGTTGACAGGCCCCAATCATCCTTAAGCTGATTTGCCCCCATCATTGCCACAGGACGCAAATCAGCTAGCCGCTGCTGTAACCGCTCAATCTCCTGAGACTGCTTTTGCAGCGTCTGAGTTAATACTTGTTCCGCAGCATTCCGTTCTGCACTTCGCTGGATCTGCTGTTGGCGATCTACTATCGAAGTCTTAGATTTGAAAACATCCCGCAGAATGTCTTCGGCATCCCGGGGGCGGTCAATTCCATAGGGACGATTCAGAATAATCGCGCGTGTCAGTTGAGGCGCATTGCTAGATGCCAGATCTTTATCACTACTCGAAGCGCTCCGCAGCAGTTGTAGCGTATTGGTGAACCCAATCAGAGACTGTCCTATTTGGGTTTTGTATCCCCGATAGTAGGGCACCAGATTCTCGCCAAATGTCTTTTGATACTCATCACTATCCAAGTAAGAATCGATGTCCGCCTCAAAGCCCGACTCATCCAGAATCTTACTGTGATATTTCATCTCCTCGAAACTAATAGGCGCACGACCTAAGAAATGCTTGAAATTTAATTCGATAGATCGATAGCGATAACAATTATCGACAAATCGACTGCGATAGAGTGCTGACTTAGCAATACATCGAATAAACTCACGGACGCTGAGGTTCCCTTGTTTGAGTTGCGATTCCGGAATCTGTAACCGCTCACTCTCCATCACATAGGCATTACCCAACACTTGACGGTAAACAGCCAAAATTAAAACCTCGGCGTCCTCAGCGGAAAACCCAGGACAAAGCTCAATCGGATCTCCAGCCAGCGCCTGTAACCCATCATATTGTTTGCGCCGGTGAATATCACCAGACTGATGCGTCAGCGAAACATTAGAAGAAACTGGCAGGCTTCGCATCACCGGTTCGGGCTTCATCCCTAAGGCCTTAGCAATAATATCCTTCGCATCCAGAATCGGTCGCCAGTCCGGTGATACATTTGTAGGCGGTACAATCTGACTGGGTTGATGCGTCAAGATGGCTTGGGTTAAGCGACCAGAATTACCCTCCTGTAAATCTTTATCGCTGGAAGAGCTCCCTCGCAAAAGCTTAGACATATAGGTAAAACCCACCAGAGATTTACCTGTTTGAGTTTTGTAGCCCCGGTAGTAGGGCACCGTGTCTTCTCCAAACACCTGCTGATACTCATCACCGTCTACATACGCATCAATGTCAGCATCGTATCCCGCCGTATCCAGCAAGTGACTGTGTAGCGTCGTCTCTTGGTAACTCTCTGGGGCACGACCCAATAAATGCTTGAAGTTCAATTCAATGGACCGATATCGGGGGCAGTTCTCAAAAAAACGGGTCCGATAAAGCTCCGATTTGGCTAGGCGGCGTACAAGTTCTCGAACACTGAGTTCCCCTTGGGTAAATTGAGATTCTAACGCCATTAGGCGCTCACTCTCCATCACATAGGCATTGCCGAAAACTTGCCGGTAGATCGCCTGAATAGCTGTTTCCACCTCCAAGGTAGAAGCCCCTGGCCAAAGACGTGCCGGTTCCGCTTCATCAAATGGCCGCACACCCAGTCTAGAATCTGGATTCACGGTTGGATTCACAAATGCGCTACCCATTGTTCTTTTCTCCTTAAAGGCAAAAATCGGATCAATTCAGGTTCAAAAATTCAAATGCGCTTTATTAGCTCATCAACCACACTTAACAAAGTCACGGGTTGCAATCAAATCGGGTTCGAAAACTGCCGTATTTAATCCAATACTGCTTGAGTTTATGACCAGGAGTCAGCAGACTGGCCTTAACCCGATACAAAATCACCTGTCTGTGATTCCCCATCCAAATCTTGCTGACAGGATCGACCGAGATGATCGCCCCGCCTAAAGTTGAGACACAATCTGAAAAACGCTCGATCGTTCCATAATCCACTGTTTCAAAAACAAAAAAACTTCCAGAGCAAATCAGATGACGACTACGAATCCATCCTTGAACTTTTTTCTGGGCTTCTGGAGGTAACATTTTTAACTGATAAATACCCAGAGCTTCACAAGATTCTTTATTTTTTAACTGCAATTTCATGAGCAAAACTTTCTCGCTTCTCAAATTTTAGAGAACCATGTTCTGATCCCCAAACCTGCTCATTTGTATCTACCGCTAAGCCTTTATCTAAGCTATTCCATGTAGATGCTGTGATTTCCACATCACTAACCAAATATGTCTGGCAGCCATTCTTCTCAATTCGGCACAAATTGCCTGGCTCGACACTGCCAATAAACTTCTCGCCCTCGCGCTTGAAAATCATTGAGCAATGTTGCCGCCGTTGAATACAATCTGGAGTAATCGTTTTTAGTATGGCAGGTTCACGGGCCGCACCTGCGTAGAGAACAGGGTCGATTAAACTATAGTTCTCGATATAGATATGATCTTCTTTATCGATCAATCGATGTATTCCCTGACGATAAGGCGTCCACAAATCATAGTCATAGACTTGTTCGGAATATAAGCCAATATCAGAAAAAAAATCAAATGCTAAAGGCCTAAAGAAAACATGAATATGAGCATAATCTCTAGGGTTTTCATAGGCTTGCTTCTGATTACTAAAATCCCCTGCCATCCAGTGAGCAAGTGTCATTAAATCACTAGAATACATATCAGATGTAAGCTTTGTAGAAGACATCATCATGTCAAGGAATAGCTAAATAGCTGGTCTTTTTCAGGATTCAAGAGTTTGAAAGCATGCTCAGAATACGGTTACTTTGACTGCGACTGTCGTATCTCAGAAGAGAATGAGGCTGTGACAACACCAGAACCAGCACTTGTTTTAATAAGAGATACTCGACAGCGGACATTTGGATTGACAAACCAAATTTTTTCTTCTGCAGAGGCCCGATCATAATTGGTCAACAACACAAACGTACCGTCTTCAAGCAAGTGGTAATCGCCTGCAGCAGGCATCGTTTCTGCATAGCCCTGCTCGCGCAAAAGCTTGCCACAGTTCAGCCGAGTCGGATCTGGGACAGGGACCAAGACGGACGTCCCTTTCAGGACTTCTTCGCCGTCATCCCAATCAGAATGACCTTCCCAGCTCATTTTGAATGGAGA
This sequence comes from Cyanobacteriota bacterium, assembly GCA_027592485.1. Taxonomy (GTDB): domain Bacteria; phylum Cyanobacteriota; class Cyanobacteriia; order Phormidesmidales; family Phormidesmidaceae; genus PCC-6406. The sequence goes on along the minus strand of JAQCKL010000062.1, from coordinate 1,212 downwards.
AACCACCGCTTGCGGCTCAATGTTGTAGGTCTTACATAGATCAATCACTGAGTTCGCTTCAGAAGATATCGCCTCAATATTGATAACTGACTCTACCGCCTCAAAATGGCTAAATGCTAAATGATGCGCACTCCGTTGAGACCGCCATTGCCCTATAGATTGTTCAACAAACTCCTGAATATCCATCAAAATTATACGGAGATGACAAAAGCCAGAGCTTGATCGCCTAAACTAGCAGCACCAAACTCTGGCTAGGGTTCTACACTCAACCGGATTAACAGACTCAATAACCTCAGATATTTGGTCACAAAAACCTTGATCTCAAGTAATGGGCTGTATTCACTCTGGTGGAACATGCCTGTGGCTTTGATGGCAATTGGTCAGTCACTCTATATGATGGGCTTGAGGTGATTCTGGACAACTCATTTTCGCCGTAGTAGAGCCTTCTTAGCCCAATTCAATCGGAGAAACCACTGGAAGTTAAGTGTTAAGCAACTTCCGCAATTTTTACGATTTTCCCACCTGTCTTTTGAATGTTCTGAATCTTTCGAGATAACTGAGCATAGCCAACCTCAAAGGTCGCATTGCTTTGGGTGACACGAGAGCCATAATTGGACTTTGAAACGGTAATGCGAAAACGCTTGCCAGTATTACTGTAAGCACCGGTTCCAGATGCTGGATTGGTGATTTTAGTGGCCATATTGCCAGCAATGTCGCCAATTAAGTTTGCGACTTTCCCGTTATCACTGGTTGCATCTCCCCGACATAAAGAGAAGGTCCGGTTAAAGCCTACATTCTTAATGCCAGCTTGGGTTTTATTGCCGCGAATAGCAGGAACAATTTTCTCCCCAAAGTTGGCATCATACTCGCCGTCATCGAGGTAAGAATTGATGTCTGCCTCGTAGCCCTGCTCGTTATATCGCACTACATGCTCAGCAATTTCTGCTTGGTCCTGAGGAGCACGGCCAAGCAAATGCTTGAAGTTGAGCTCAACGAAGCGATAGGAAGAAGAACCCTCAAAAAACAAGGACCGATACAAGTCAGATTGAGCAATGGCCCGCACAAATCCTTTGACGGTGATACTACCATCGCGCAAACAAGACTCGACCGAAACCAAGCGCTGGGATTCCATTAGGTGAGCATTGCCCAAAACTTGCTTGTAGACTGACCGCATCACAATCTGCAGGTCATCTTCCGTAGAGTTAGAGCGAA
>JAQCKL010000061.1 GCA_027592485.1 Cyanobacteriota bacterium | reverse complement strand
GAACCGACTCCCTTGTCATCGCGATGGCATAGTCTGATTTTCCTCTGCCCCGTACACTAATGCACTACCCAATACCGGGACTGTTGGCCCAGGCGATATCGGTTAAACCCGTCCGCCAGATATCAGGAATGCTGAGGGCTGGACCAGAAGCTATGGGTGGCTGCAGCTTTTGCTTTTGCCTTTGAAGTTGAGGCAACCGTTGTGAGAACTGTCACAGGCAGTCGTGCTACGGATCATTGCTGCTCCACCATTAGAAGCACAGGCCGAATCGGTAGCGGTCACCCCTGGACCTCCGATGGCAGCAGATAATGATTTACCAACGACGATGCCAGGACAAAACCATGCCCCGTAATCCAGCCATTGTAATCTTTTGCCAATCGAGTCTATCGGTGATGGGCTTTCTTCTATTGGTGGTGCTTTTGGCCTGAACGGTCTGGATAGATTAGAGATCAGACCCTGGCTAGACAAAGAGACAAAGTAACGACACTCAATTTCTCTGGATTGGTTTGCCCACGTCAAGGCGGTGCTAACTGGCTAGGGCCGCTGGGGACATCAACGTAGTCATGGCCCGTTTCACCTGTTGTTGCACCGATTCGGCTGAGCGCCACAGAGCTGCTTTTTGGCCTGCATCAAGGGAGACTTCCAGCACTGATTCCACCCCCTGGGCTCCAATTTTGCAGGGTACACCGATGAAGAGGTCATGGAGTTGGTATTCCCCTGTCAGGTAGGCGGCGGCGGGGAGAATTCGATGGCGATCGCCCAAAATCGCTTCTACCATGGCATAAACCGAAGCCCCAGGGGCATAGTGGGCTCCGCCGGTTTTTAACAGATTTACAATTTCTGCGCCTCCCTGTTGGGTACGTTGCACCAAACGTTGAATGGTGGCTTCATCTAGCAGTTCCGCCAGCGGAATGCCGCTGACGGTGGCGTGATTGGGTAGGGGCACCATCAAATCACCATGCCCCCCCAGGACCAATGCCGATACGTCAGCGACAGGAACCTTTAATTCCATCGCGATAAAGGTCCGGAAGCGGGCGGAGTCGAGCACCCCAGCCATCCCCATGACCTGCTGGTGGGGCAGACCACTCCCTTGCCAGGCCAGATAGGTCATGACATCCAAGGGGTTGGTGACGATGATCAGCCGCGCCTTAGGCGAACGGGCGATCGCCTGGCGCACGGTTTCTATCACAATCGGTCCGTTGACCATGACCAGATCGTCCCGAGTCATCCCCGGTTTTCGGGGAAGTCCAGCGGTCACCACGATGACATCAGAGTTGGCGGTGTCGTCGTAGTTATTGGTCCCCAGGATCTGACGGGTATGGCCCTCAACCGCCCCCGCCTGGGTCAGATCTAAGGCAATGCCCTGGGGCCGCCCTGCGACAACATCGATCAAGATCACATCGGCCAAGTGGGTGTCGAGGAGGCGCTTGGCTAGGGCATTACCAACGCTACCTGCCCCGACAACGGTGACCCGAGGGTTGCGGTGAGAAAGATTGGAGCGGATGTCAGAGACCATCGGGCTACCTCCTAGGACAAGCTTAATGATTGCGACAACACCGCTGAAGAGACTGGGTTGACGCCGTCAGACCATCGCTTTAAAAGTCAAGGGCTGTTTCCTAATTATGGCAATATTTTTGGGCCAGCGGGACGATTGCCATAGCGCTGGCCCCATTGCTTAGGACACTTAGGAGCACTCTGATTTCTAGCGCAGAAGCAATGGGGCTTGCAGACTTGTCCTAACCGGACTGGCGATCGCCATAACGTTCTTGCTTTTCCGCCAGGTGCAAGGGAGAAAACATCACCTTGGATCGCTAAAATCCATGATTTGAGAGGGTTGAGGACACTTTCAAAAGTGCCACAGGGTAGGGATTTCGCTACGAAATAATTCTGAGGTCCCCTGTAGACGACCACAGCTGCTCATCGGGATTACCTTCTCTATGCTGCCTCAAAACCCCAACGTTAGCCCTGCCAGCCAGAGGCCGACGCTTCCTGAACATCATCACTGTTTATCGGTTTGGCAAACCGCTTGCTTTAGTCCTTTAAAGCCCTATGAATCGGTCACTCGGCAATATGAGTGCTTGGGAGTACGCTTTGCCCACGCGATCGCCCTCCGGCCTTCCAACCCGCAGTTCATGGCACCTTCTGATCATGCGGCCAATCATGCAGCCCATAAAAGGGCTCACGAAGTAGCGATCATGCCCATTACCGGTCAAAACAAAATCACCCTGCATTTACGCCGATCGATTCTGCAAGTGCAGCTTCAGGTGATCGGGAGCCAGCCCGTGACCCTATCCACCCTGGATGGGGCCGGCCATTGCGTTGCCCAAGGACAGTTGCACAGGGTAGCGCAGGCCCAGGGGGTGGCTGGCCTAGCCTGGCAACAGCATCTGATGATTAGCACTCACTCCGTTAGAACTGTGCATATTGGGTCAAAGTCGCCCTTTGTCATCCACGGTTTGCAGGTGTTGCACAAGGACCGTGCAAGTCGTTAGCCAGCCTCAGCGCACCTGGTTTAACTGGCGTCGCAGGGGCTAACACCCCATATCGCCTCATCTAAAGCCTTAGGGACGACTAGAGGGTCGCACCCACTGGGGCGGAGCGCAGGTTCGTGGGTACTCTGTAGGATGGTATCCCTGCCAAAATCTGTGGTGGTGCGCCTGAGCCCCTAGGGCGATAACGTTCACCATCGAGTCTATGACTACCTCGAACCGGCTCCTAGGGGGGCGCTATCAATTTATTCAAGTTTTAGGATCTGGCGAGCGGCGTCAGACCCTTTTGGTGGCAGATGTTCACTATCCTGGTCACCCCAGATGTGTGATCAAGCAGCTCAAACTACCCACCCGTAATCCCACTACCCTCAAGTTCATCCTCAGTCTCCTCAAGAAAAAGCTGGAGGTGCTGGAGATGGTGGGACGACACCAGCAAATTCCTAATACGCTGGCATCTTTTCAGGATCAGAAGCATTTTTACCTGGTGCAAGAATTTATTCCAGGGCAATCCTTAGCGGATGAATTGATCGTGGGGCAGCCCTGGCCGCAGCAAAAGGTCCTGTTGTTGCTGCGGGAGGTGTTGCGAGTTTTGGTCTTTGTCCAAGAGCATGGGGTGATTCACAGCAACCTCAAACCCAGTAATATTATTCGCCGCCATGGGGATGACCAAATTCTGGTGTCAGACTTTGGGCTCTTGAAGGAGATTAACTGGAATGTGTCTAGCAAGGAGACCCTTCCAGAAAATGAAGCGGGGGGACTCCCCTGGGCCTATGTGCCTTTAGAGCAGCGGCAAGGGAGCACTCGATTTTGTACGGATCATTATGCTTTAGGGATGATTGCCGTTCAGGCCTTGACCGGTCTCCCCCCCAGTGACCTGCCCGATGCGGCTCAGCCGGATTTGCAGACCACGGTGATTCGACTACTGCAGCAAATGGGGAACGTGGGAATTAATATCGCCAGTCTGATTGCCCGGATGGTGCACCCCGAACCCGATCGCCGTTACCAGAAGGCGGCAGCTATTTTGTCCGATCTGAATCGTCTGGTGGAAGAACCCGAACCGACGCCGGCGGATCGGGGTGAGGTGATGGCCTATGAAACCCCTCAACCAAGCGTTGCGGCACCCACCAAGCCTAAGCCGTTCCAGGGGAAGAAGGGATGGATTGGGGCCGTTGCCTTAGCCGTCGTGGCGTTGGGCATTGGTGCCATGGCGTTGCGGCTACCCCAGCGGTTGTTGGCTAGTCAACGTCTAGGGGTGGCAGAAGCCGCCGCCCAGAACGGTGACCCAGAAGCCGCGATCGCCCATTATAGTGAGGCCCTAGAGATTGACCCCAGCAATGGTGAGGCCCTAGCGGCCCGAGGACAACTCTATAGCCAAATCAATAATCCAGAGGCGGGGTTAGCGGATTTGACCGCCGCCATTGATACCAAGCCTGACCATCCCACCTGGGTCTATCAGCGGGGTAATTTGCGGTTTGGGGTGGGCGATGTTCAAGGGGCGATCGATGACTATACCACCGCCCTGAAGCTGGATCCGACCTCGGTCTCAGCCCATGTGAATCGAGGCACAGCCCGAGCCGAGTGGGGAGATGATCTCGGTGCGGTCGAGGATTATACCGCTGCCCTAGATCTGGATCCGCCCCTCGCTTTACGGGCTGCCGCCTATCTCAACCGCTGCTTGTCCTACTCGAACCTGGGGCAGCAGGTGCGGGCGCTGGTGGACTGTACCGAGGCGATTAATTTGCGCCCTAGCCATGGATTGGCCTACCAAAATCGAGGTTTAGTACGCCGCCGATTAGAGGAGTTTCAGGGGGCGATCCAGGACTATAACATCGCGATTCAGATCGAGCCCAACAGCTCTGATCCCTATTACAACCGGGGCCTAGCTCGCCAAGATCTGAAAGATTTTACGGGGGCACTGGCGGATTTCTCAAAGGCGATCGCGCTGGATGACACCCACGTCTTTGCCCTATACGATCGCGGCCTTCTACATGCTCAACTCAACCAAATTGCCAAGGCCCGCGCCGATTTTGAAGCGGCCTCTCAGCTGTGCTTGGAGCTAGGGCGAGTGGGCTGCTACGAAGATGCTCAGTACCAAATCAGTCTACTACCGGCAGACTAGTACTGCGACGTCCCCTAACAGCCCCGTCGCTTGCCGAGGGTTTCAAAATAAACATTGCCTTAAATCAAGGGTATCCATTTACACCGATCTACAGAGTTTGATACTATTGCAGATTTTATCTTTGCAAGACCTTGTCAAAAACGGTTTTTTTTGCTGAAATAGCAATTGACCAGGCTATATCCCTGGAAGAGACACTATAGATAAGCCTAAATGTCGTCCTTGTGCCGACCGGCAAATCTCGACGGTCTATTCCGGATTTGGCTGAAGTCGTATCTCCTAAATAACTCCTGTAACCAATGGGTGGGCGATCGCTCACTCATTTTTTTGGCCTGAGGGCTGGATTTGCAGTTGTCTGGGGGCTCGTAGTTGGGGCATTAGGGCTTAGGGGGTCGGGGATGACCCTAGACAGGGTCCCAAGCAGGGCTCCCTAGGTCGTCTCATCGGCATAGAACCGATAGAACAGGTAGTCATCCTTAAAGAAATGCTCGTCGGTGACATGGTGCAGCAACCCTTTCTCCATCAAGGTTTGCCCCAATCGCACCGCCTCTTCCCGAGAGGCCAGTTGCGTCTGCATCAGCCAGTTCACCGCTTCGGTGCCGACAAAGCAGTGGGGATAGACATGGAGGCCAAAGCGGCGATCGCGAATGCTCACCCCATTGGTTCCCCGCATTTGGGACACCAGAATCTGCAACTCTAAGTCCGATAGATCATCACTGGTTTGGCAAATGGCGGACCAGTCCAAAAACTCGGCTAGATCTGGGGGCGGCTCCGCTGGCGCTGGGGCAGCCTCAGGGATGACCGGGCCGGTCACGGGTGAGCTTGCGCCCAACGGCCTGAGTCGTTCTAGCACTTCTGACGATCGCACATGCAGATCCCGCTGGGGAAAGGGGATCTTGATGTTGTAGCGCCGCAGGTTTGCCTCCAAGAGATAGTACAGATCGCTGCGGATGCGAAACTGTTGGCGGGGCTCCCGCACCCACACTAATAGCTCAAAATCTAGGGAACTGTCCCCAAAACCGTTAAACCAAAGCTGAGGTTTGGGATAGCGCAACACCTGGGAATGTAAGTCAGCCGCTTCTAGAACCACCTGGCGCACTTGCTTAATGTCAGAGCCGTAGGCCACCCCTAAGGGCACATGCAGCCGCGACACCGGCAAGCCATGGTTCCAGTTGATTACCTTGCCCTGGATAAATTCCGTGTTGGGCACGATGATCGACACCCGATCTAAGGTGCTGATCTCGGTGCTGCGAATGCCCACGCGCTCCACCGTGCCGGTGAGGTCCCCTAATTGGATAAAGTCCCCCACCTGGATGGGCCGCTCTAGCAGAATGATGATGCCGCTGACCACATTATTGGCAATGTTTTGGAGGCCAAAACCGATCCCTACCCCCAAGACACTGGCCAAAATTGCCAGGGAGCTAACATCCACCCCCGCCACCTGCAGCAGCACCAGCACCCCTAAGGTCACCAGGCCGATTTGCAAAATCAGGCTGATGCCATCTTGCACCTCGCGATTGGCCCCCATGGTTTGCAAAAATCGGGAGCGGATCAGCCCGGTCAGGGTGCGAACCCCCAGCCAGAGGGCCAAGACCAGGATGAGTAGTTTGGTCAAACCCAAGATAGACAGGGATTGGGACCCCAAGGTGGCCACTGGTGTGGTCAAGGTCTCGCTCAAAAATTGCAGGATTTGATACCGGCTCTGACGCAGAATCGGAAACAGATTTGTGATGGAGAACATCGCGATCGCCCACATCGTTGCCTGGGCAAGGGACAACCCCAGTTGAATTGGCAAGGTGCTGGCAGTGGCGGCGGTGCGAGTGGTGGCGGCCCGCAAGCGTCTACGCACCAGGCGCAAAAGCCCATGGCCGATCGCTGCCAGCATCATAATGCCGCCCATCCAGCTCCAGGCCCAGCGGCGATAGGCGGGGGTGCGTTCATGCTGGGCCTGGGCTAGGGCTGCGTTTAAGCGATCGCGCCACAGCTCAGCCTGCTCCTCTGCGGGGATTTTGCCAATCAGGTCCCCCTCGGTGAGGGTGAGTAAATGTCGCCCCCCCACCCGCAGGGTGGTCAGCTCCCTCCGGGCCAAAATGCTGACGACAATGGGGCGATCTAAGGGGGTGCGCTCAACTTGATCGGTCAGAACTTGGTGGGCAAAGTCCACTCGCTCCCGGGCGGTGAAGCCTGAAATTGCCCCGAGGTCAAACAATTCTCGCCCATCCAATATCAGCGGAATCGTTTCTCGGGGGGCGGTGTCCTGGGCGGGACTCTCTAGGGAGAGGGGGGCGGCGATCAGCAGGGCTAGGGCGATCGCAACCACCCAGAACAGCCTGAGGCCCCAATCCCGACAAGCTTGAATCAGGGTCATTCGCGATGCAGACGCCATGGGGTTGATCCGCCTATCATTGCAAGGGGTTGATACCAAGATCGCCTGAGTTAACGTCAGGTCAGGATAATGGTATTAGGTAAAGCCAAGAAAGGAGGTTGTTCTCATGTTCCATTTGTACTTCGGAGCGTTTGATATCGTTCTTTATGCGGGCGCCATTTATACCGCCATGGCTTTGTCTAAGGCGATCGGTGACAATCTAGATCAGGCAAAACCCACCCAAACGACGATTCCCACCCGCGCTGTCGCTCCGCAGTCCAACCGGGATAAGGGGCAGCAATCGGTATCGGTGCGGGCGTGATTTCGTATCCCTTAATAATCTGTGGGCAAAATCACCTGACTGGATGCTGGCCGTAAAAGGGGAGCACCGTTTCCCAGCCAGGACGATCGCCTTTTTCCCAACCCTTGATGGCCAAAGCCAACACCCCTTCCACCGAAGCCGCTAACCCACCGGTGCCATGGAGATACGCTACCGGCTCTGGCCACTGGTCTAGCTGCTGCTGCCATTGGTCCTGGGCCGTAATTTGATCCGCCAGCAGCACCGTTAGGGCTCCAGCGTTGATCTGGTAAATGCCCCCGAACACCTCTCCCCGCTGGGCAGGCATATCCACCGCCAGGGTCAGGTTTGCCGCCGGATCTTGGCTGTTGAGCCAATGCTGCTGGGCGATCGCCGCCAAACTCGACACCCCAAACAAAGGAATCTCCAGTTGCTGAGCCAGGGTCCGGGCCATCACCACACCAATGCGGGTGCCGGTAAACCCGCCGGGGCCTTTTGCCACCGCCAAAAAATCAAACTCGGCCCAACGGTAGGGCTGAATAAAGTCCCTGACATAGGTATGCAGATAGCGGCTCAAATCCCGCCCGAGCGGCCAGGTCTGATGACGGAGCAGCTTGCCTTCAACACTAAGGGCAACGCCAAGCTCAGGACTACTGGTGTGAATCGCTAAACCGACCATCTAGGGGCTGTGACCAAATAGAACTAGAATCTTTGCTATAGAACAGTTACAGACCCTATCACCATAAAGAGAACGGGCATGGCAATGCTTGCTGGGCAAGCTTTCCACTGTTAATTGATGACGCGCCCTAGTCGTGAACAGTCCCATCTGGGAGGGTGGCTTGACTCAGATTTGCCCCCTCTAAAATGGCGTCCTCTAAGTTGGCATCTTGAAGATTGGCCCCCGCCAAATTGGCTTGGCTGAGGTTACTGCCGGCCAAATTCAAGCCACTCAAATCTTGCCCCGCCAAATTGGCTTGGGTTAAATCAGCACCACTAAAATTGGTGCCGATTAACAGGGCTCCGGTCAGATTGGCTCCGGTCAAGTCAGCCCCAAGTAGATTCGTATCTTTGAGTTTGCTATCGCTGAGATTCGCATCCGTTAACGTGGCCCGGTTCAGACGGACACCGGTCAAATCGGCTCCCTGCAAATTTGTCCCCTTGAGATTGGCATTGAGCATTCGGGCATCGGTCAAGGTGGCCCCGCTCAAATCGGTGCCGGTGAGATCGGCACGCTGTAGCTCCACTCGCTTCAGGTTGGCCTTTGCCAAGGTCGCACCACTGAGGTTGGCCCGGTTCATTTCCACGCCAATTAAACTGGCCTTGGTCAAATTAGCCCGGCTTAAATTCGCACTGCTCAAATCAGACCGATTCAGGTTGGCCCCCTCTAGCAGGGCGGCACTCAAATCGGTCTTGGCCAAATCGGCCCCGAGCAAATTCGCGGAGGTGAGGTTGGCCCCACTCAAGTTCGCCTGATTGATGTCAGCCCCACTCAGATCGGCACGGGTGAGGTTAGCCCCTTGCAAATGGGCTTTGGTAAAGATCACCCCAATCCCATTCACTCGGGTGAGGTCAACCCCCTGTAAATTTGTCCCGGTCAAATCGAGATCGCCCAGGTTTGCCCCAGTCAAGTCAATGGTCGCTTCTGGATTGGCCTCTCGCCACTGATTCCAGCTCTCGACTCCGGCCCGGAGTTGAGTTAAATCTGCCTCGTTGGCCATGGTGCTCCCTCACCCGCGATCGTCCCCCATCATGACACAATTCTTCGGTGGCCCAGCCTTTATTTTGGCCCTTTTGAAAGGGCATTCTCTTTGCGCCACGGATGCGTGAACTGTGATCAACTCAAGGTCTTAAGCGGGTTGTTGATGGTATTACTGTGCACGTTGGCGAGGTAATCCATATCCAGAATGAAAAAAGTTGTGTCCTCCCCTGTAGGGGATATCGTGCGGACAACATGGCTAGCAATCCCGAGGGTATCGGCACGCCGATAGGACATGGGGAGCACCCTGAGCTGATGCTTACCGAACTCCGCTAGGTTGGGAGCCCCTTGAATGGGAAGGGCAAATTTCTGACTGCCGGTCTTGGCAATGATCAGGTAACTCTGGTTAGGAATCGGGTCCTGTCGATGCTGAAACAACTGGTAGTGAAGATCAATCACGGTAATGGGGTTGCCTTCATAGTGGGTCACCCCCATGGGGTTGAGACCACTCCCTAGCACGGTTGTTTGCCGGATCACCTTATCAACAGCGTCAATGGGGAGGGCAACGGTCAGTTTGTTGAGTTTGACCGTAATAAATTTAAGGGTTGCCCCACGCGTTTGGGGTCGAGGGGGCTGCTCAGACTTAATATGGGCCATAGTGACGGTCATGGTTCAGAGGCTCAGGCAGGGGTCAGTGCGGTTTTGAGATGGGTCTTCAGGGCGGTGAGGAAATCAGCTTCGATGTACGGCTTACTAAAGTAGCTATCTGCGCCCAACTGGAGGGCCAACATCCGGTGTTTGGGGCTGCTGCGGGAGGTCAGCATGACGGTGGGAATGCTGGCAAAGGCGGGGGTTAAGCGCTTTTGGCTTAAGAACTCAAACCCATTCATCCGTGGCATTTCAATGTCGCAAATGATCAGCTGAATATCGCGACCCTGTTGCAGTTGATCGAGGGCTTCTCGACCGTCTTTGGCCTGAATCACGCGGTACCCAGCTTTTTGTAAGGTCAGCGCTAGGGTTCTTCGCAAGGCAGCCGAATCGTCGATGATCAGCAAGGTTTGAGCGGACGATCGCCCTGCCCCGAGGGCGGGGGGGCTGGCATGGGTGGCGGCAGACGATGGGGCCATTTGCCCCCTGTCCTTAGGCCGATAGTCAACCACCCCAATCGCATCGATCACCGGCACGAGCCGTCCATCGCCCAACACCGTACAGCCATTCATATAGCGGGGGGCGGCAATGCTTTTGCTAAAGGGTTTAATCACCAGTTCTTGTTCGGTGATAATTTGGCCTACTTCTAGCGCTAGGACCTCATGCTCCCGTTGCATAATCAGCAAGGGCTTTTTAGCCCGATAGCGACTGGCTAGGGCCATATCGTGGGGCGCGTCTGGAATCGCACAGGCGTAAGGCTGCAAGGCTTCTAGGGCATGGACGGGGACCAACTGATTGCGCCAGAGTAAAAATCGCTGTCCAGCCGATTCCTTCATTTGATTGTCTAGGGGGGTCACGATCTCCTCTACCCCATCAGAGGAGAGGGCCATTAATGTGGTCCCAACCTTAACTACAATCAGTTTGGCCAGGGTGAGGGTCAAAGGAATCCGGAGGGTAAAGGTGGTGCCTTGACCCGGTTCAGAAACGACGCTGACTTTGCCGTTAAAGCTCTGGAGACGGTCCAGAACCACATCTAGGCCAACCCCTCGCCCAGACAAATCACTGACTTGGGCTGCCGTCGAAAAGCCCGGCTCAAAGATGGTTTTGTACAGTTGTTGCTTGTGAATGGTGGACAACTCCCCAGGAGAGATCAGCCCCGCTTCCACCGCTCGCTGACCAATGCGGGTCAGGTCTAGGCCGTGACCGTCGTCGTGCACTTCGATCATGGTGTTGTTGCCCTGGTGGTAGGCGCGAATCTCAATGGTTCCCTGTTCGGGTTTGCCCTGCTGGCGACGGTCTTCTGGCGACTCAATGCCGTGGTCAAAGGCGTTTCTCAACAGGTGCATCAGGGGGTCATAGAGCTTTTCGAGCATCACCCGATCCACTAGCACCTCAGTGCCTTTGAGTTCGAGCTGCACGGGTTTTTGGTGGGATGACGACAAGTCTCGCAAAATGCGGGGGAAGCGATTGAGCACGCCACTGAGGGGGACCATGCGCGACCACATCAACTCATCCCGTAAGCGGGTGATCAGCTGGCGCTGTTTTTCGAGTTTCTGGTTCGACTGTCCGGCAAATAAATGGACGTCTTCGATCGATTCTTCGACCTGCAGCAGCTCTTCGAGGAGCTCTTCGAGCATCAGATTGACGGCGCTGTAGGTATCGAGTTCGAGGGCATCAAATTGGGTTTCTAGCAGCAGCGGTGACGATGCATTAGCGATGGGGGAGCTATTTTGCCATGGCGCTGCCGCTAAGTTGATCCGCTCAGGGTTGGTGAGGATCTTGTCTGATAGGGTTTGGAGCTGTTTGGCGAGGGTCCGAAAGGTTTTGAAGCGCTGCTTCAGATGGCGAACGGTGCGTTGAAACTGTTCGTTTTGCAAGGAGAGCCCATTGCGGTTGATGACTAATTCCCCCACATAGTTGTCCATGCGCTCTAGGCGATCAAGGGCGATGCGGGCGGTGAGGGGGTTAGCGGCTTGGGGTTTGGTTTGGGCCGTCAGCCTTGGGATCGCTGGGGCAGGGGCAGGGGGGGAGATCGTCGCCGCCTCTGGTGCTGGTAGCGGCAGGGTTTCGTAATGTTCGCCGATGGCCTGGAGGGCCGCATCGAGGGTCGCAGGGCTGGGCAATGGTGGGGCAGCAGCCATCTCTGGGGCGGTATCGTCCCCAACCAGCAAAGATTCCGCTTCACCAGCCAACGCAAATATATCCACCAGCGGGTCTGCCTCTGGGGTCGTAGGCACTGGGCTGGGGTGAACTTCGTCTTCCTCAAACAACGCGGCTAAGTCGTATTCGTTCTGAATGGCGATCGCGTCATCGCTGGCCATCCCATAGATCGCATCGATAACGAGGTCATCAGCTGGTGTCCCCCAGATCAGATCGGACCCATCGGGAATTGCGATCGCTTCAGCAGCAGTGCCATTAGCCTTGCCATTAGCACTGCCATTGCCAGCGGGGACATCCCAAAGGTCAGGGAGCGCCCCTAGCCCAGGGAGCCCATCGCTAATGGGGTGATCCGCAGCGCCGGTCTCAAGGCGCGCATGGCTATCCGCTAGGGGTTCCCCAAAAATATCGCTCAGATCGTAGTCCTCTGGGACCGGTACCAAGGGGCTATCAGCGGTGACGGGGGCGCTGTCTAGGGCTGGAAAGACCGGGGCTGAGTCTAATTGGGCGAGGGCCAATAATCCTGCAGAAGGGGCTCCACCTTGATCGCGATCGCCCGACAGTACCGCCTCACGGGCTGCAGCAAGGTCTAAAATCGACTGCTGCAAAATGGCGATGATCTTATCCGGGGCCAGATCCACTGCCCGGTTGGCCACCTCACAGATTTTGCCAAACCCAGGCAAGTTGAGGATCTCTGCAAAGCCTGTAAAAACCTCCGTCTGGGCTCGCAACTCGCCAATGGGCTCGTGATCTTGAGGATGCGTAACGACCTGCTGCAGCCGATCTAACCCCTGCTGGACATCCACCTCAAACAGCGCGGCGACCATATCAATACCCAACTCAGAGGAAGAAGGGATAAAGTTATCGGCCTGAGCTAAGGCTGGGCCTAAAAACTGCTCAATCTCCACAAAAATGGGCTCTGCCGTCGCTAAGGCATTGGCTTCGTCATAGCTGCCCTGATCAATTTGAGCTTCTAGGGGTAAACGGAGGCAGTCATAGGCCTGGAGCAGCTGGGTTTCTAGGGCCGTATCTAAATGGACTTGGTCGCTGTATAACGCCTTGACGATTGTCTCTAGGCGATGGGCCAAGCCTTTGATGCCCTGTAGCCCGACCCCCGCCGCCCCCCCTTTAATCGAGTGAGCCGCTCGCATGATGTCGTGCAACCGGGCTGGACTGATATCGGCATGCAGATTGATCAGCCCAGTCTCAATGACTGGAGTTTAGACTAGCAAGCTAAAAAAAGGCGTTCCCAAAGCAAGTCAGGAGCGCCTCAAGGCAG
>JAQCKL010000060.1 GCA_027592485.1 Cyanobacteriota bacterium | reverse complement strand
AGGCTTTCTCCAATAAGGGTTCAGCCAAGACTTATTGGCCTCGGTCCCTTAGATAGTCGCCGATGCCATTAAAGAGTCGAGCCGCTGCTAAGGATTCGCAGACAGAGGAGGTCTGACAGGTTTGGATCAAGACCTGTCCATGGGGCGTTAACCGCTCTAAAACGGGCCAGGTTTCATAGCTGTCTTGATATTCAAGCCCCGTCTCATCTTCCTCGGGCAAAAGCTGGTTGGCGGCGGATACGGCGCGATCAATCCAGAGCAGCAGCGTTTCAGCCATCGCCAGGTCCGCTCGAACCACATCCTGTACCAGGCGATGAATGCTGTAGGTCTGGTTGGCGCGATCCACCCGAATTAGGGAGTAGGTGCAGAGGGGCTCCAGCAGTTCGTTCACGATCAGCGGATCTTCAGCCGCATCTTCCAGGGCTGCCGCCAAAGCTTCCCCCAGTTGGCTGCCCCCTTCGGTCAACAGTTCAAAGGGGATGGCATCGGGGTGGAGCACCGCACTCACCCGCAGCAGATCCGCAGCGGCAGGCTCAGCGGCCTCCACCTGCTGAAAATTCAAGGTCCAAGCCGTGGCAACGGAGTCCGGGTAGTTACCCAGCTTCGGTTTGGCCTTCTCCAGACGCTTCAACTTCAATTTTTGGTAACTGGCCAGATAGTCCTGAAATCGGGCCTTTTTCGCCACGATATAGGCCGCCGCCTGCTCCAAGGCCAAGGGCAAATACCCCAGCTCTGCCGCCAGTTGCGCCGCCGCCTGGACGGCTGAATCGGTTTTATCGAGTTCTTCTCGCCCGGTGCGCTGCAACAAGAAAGCTAGCGCCTCTTCTGGGTCCAGCGTCTCCATCTCCACCGGGCAGGCAATCCCCAAATCCTGGAAATCCTGAGCCCGCGAGGTAATTAAAATATGTCCCCGAGAATCTGTGGGCTGGAAGGGCTGCACTAAATCGGGCTGGTCGGCGTTGTCAAACACCAGCAGCCAGTTGTCATTGCGACTCAGCCACAGCTTCACCGCCTGCACTACGTCATCCTGATTTTCGGCATTCTTCTGGGGCAGGTTCAGCAGTTGAGCAATTGCTACAAACCCGCTGCTCAGCTCCAACGCCGTATCGGCCCGCACCCAAAACACCGCGTCGTATGCGCTGCGATAGCGGTAGACATATTCCACCGCCGTTTGGGTTTTACCGATGCCCCCCAACCCCGAGATCGCCTGTACTTGGGAAAGGGCGGCGGCACTGTTCTGGGTCAACGTCTCCCGCAGGTTTTGCAACAGCGACTCTCGCCCCGTAAAGAAGGGGTTGCGGGTATAGGGCACCAGCCAATAGGTGTCACTGACCGGATCCGCAAAGGTGTTCTCTAGTTCCGGCACATAGGTGGCTAGTAGGTCTCGCACCTGTGGCAGACCGCAGCCGGTTGGGCCTGCCGCCCAGTCCAACAGCGCCGCCACTCGATTGCCCTGGGCCGCTTGGCTACTGGGCACCACCCCAGCGGCGGCATTCAGAGAAAACAGCAGCGCCTCGAATTGCGCTGGGGGTAACCCTCGCAAGATCTCGAACAGTTGCTGGCGATCGCGGGCCGATAACGCCGTCTGAGATTGCACCTTGGGGGCAGGGGCCATGGCCAACAATAGGGAGATTTTTCCCAAGCATAATCCTGAATCTGGAGCAGTGCGTTATTGGTCTGACCAAACCGCCAACTCATTACCGTGGGGGTCCAAAAAGTGGAAGCGCCGCCCACCGGGGAATGCAAAGATCTCTTGGCAGATGCGTCCCCCATGGGCAAGGACGCGATCGCGTGTCCCCTCCAGATCCGCCCCATAGAGAATGACCAGCGCCGCCCCGTTATCCGTTCGAGAGCAAAGGTTAGACGAGTAGAATCCCCCCTCCAGCTTTTGATCCGAAAAAGCCCGATACTCCGGCCCAAAATCCGTAAATACCCAGCCAAACGTACCGCTGTAAAACGCCTCAATGGCATCGAAATCCGCCGCTGGAAGCTCGATGTAATCAATTTTTTGATCCGTAGCCATGTCAGGTTCTCCCATCGCATTCACCATCACCGCCCTGAGAGGCTGTTTGAAAAGGGGGTAGGTCAGTATTCAATCAGACGGCAGACCGTCAGTACACAGGCTTGATCCCCTATGTTGCCGCTGCTTTCCCTGGGTGATCGCTGTAGCCAACGCAACGGTGAAAGGCTTTTCAAACAGCCTCTGACGCGCATCCCCGCTTATGGGGGGCGATCTGAGATTGTTACTCATTCCTCAACAGTTCTTGATAGCGTGGGAAAGCGCAAACCCTTTCTTCCCCCGCCTCCCCCCGTATGACCCCAGAAGCAACGGCTCCCCTCTTCCCCACGCCCCTGCGGCGGTTAATGCTGATCATTATGACCCTGCTGGTCAGCGTGATTATGGGGCAAGCCCTGATCGGGAGCTGGAACCAGCCCCAAGTCGCCAGTCGCCTAGAGCTGTACCAAACCGACTTACTCCTCCAAGCCACCGAATGGGAGGGCAACGGGTTCCCCCCCGAGCAAGTCGAGCTGCTGCGGCAGAATTTACTGGGGGAAGCCCCCCTCACCAAAGCCCAAGACGCCTACACCGAGGTGCGGGCAACGGCCACCAAAATCTTGGCCGGGGCCGATGGCAACGCGCCGGTCACCCAAGATCGCCGCTTACAATCCGCCTACAAAGAGCAAGCCGAATTGCTGGATGTGCTGGACTTACGTCTGGGCATTTTGCAAGCCGAGCAAGGGGATACCGCCGCCGCGATCGCCGCTTGGCAGACCCTGCAATCACGCCGTTCCAATGGCAGCCCCCTCTGGCAAACCGCCCAAGTGTTGACCGATTTGTGGCAGGGGGGCAAGGTGGAGCCCGACAGCGATCGCCTCCTCACCGATACCCTCAACGGTTGGTTTCGCAACCGCGCCCTGACCCAGTTCTATATCCAAACGGATCAAGGGGCCGTCCTCGATCAGCTGTACCTGGCCGAGCAGCAGCGAGCCGAAACCACCTTGGTCACCTTAGCCCTGGTGGGGGCAGTGCCCGTGATCGGTTGTGTGCTGGGCATCGCCCTGCTGGTGGGGTTACTGTGGCAGCGCTTGCAGCAGGGGGCAAAATCGCTCCTGGCCCGCCATGGCAACCAGCCCTGGGAGACCCCCTGGGCGGGGGAAACCATTTGGCAAGTCTTAGTGGTGGGGTTCCTGTTCTCGGGGCAAATCATGGTGCCCCTGCTGATCAGCCCCCTGGGCGGCGTATTGAATAGCTTCGGCAGTCGAGGCCGCGCCTTCTATGCCTTGCTCTACTACGTTTTTATGGCGGTGTTGGCGATCGCGGTGTTGGCGATTTCCATCCGTCCCTATCGGCCCTTGCCCAAGGGCTGGTTTGAGTTCAAGCTGAGCGGTAGCGCCTGGCTGTGGGGCGTTGGCGGCTACTTGGTCGCCCTCCCCTTGATGCTGGCGGTGTCCTTGGCCAACCAACAACTGTGGCAGGGCCAAGGGGGCAGTAATCCCCTGTTGCAAACGGTATTAGAAGCCCAGGACCCGATTACCCTGGGGGTGTTTTTCTTTACCGCCGCGATCGCCGCGCCCTTGTTTGAGGAATTCCTATTTCGGGGGTTCCTGTTGCCGTCCCTGACCCGGTATATGCCGGTGGGGGGGGCGATCGCCCTGAGCAGCTTGATCTTTGCCGCTGCCCATTTGAGCCTGTCAGAAGTGCTGCCCCTCATGGTGTTGGGCATGGTAATGGGGGTGGTGTATACGCGATCGCGCAACCTCGTAGCCCCCATGGTGCTCCATAGCGCCTGGAATGGTATCACCATGCTGGGGTTATTTCTGTTGGGCAGTAGCGCCAACTAAACGGGCAGAGCCAAAACCCCTGAATATCAAGAAGTTTGCTGAGATTCAGCATAAAACCTTAAGCCTTTCCTCAGCTTTAGCCTTTCAAGATACTTTCGGAGGTGGCGCAGGGGATATTATCAGGGTTTTATGACGATGTAAGGGTCGAATTTACCCCTGGGCAGCTTCTTGCTAAGCTGGGGCCGCAAATTTGAATCTGACCTTTAATGTCCAATTAATGTCTCTGATTCAAAATCAAGTCCGCTGCGAAAATTCATTTAGATCGCCTAAAGGTTGAATCACATGGCAAATAATAGCGGTGGCTTTTTTGAGGGTTTGTTCGATTTTTCTTTTACCAAGTTTGTCACGCCTCGTCTCGTGGCTATCCTTTATATCATTGGCATTATTGCTACGGGCATCGCGGCCTTGGCAATTGTCATTGCAGGCTTTTCGAATGGCTTTGGTTCAGGTATTGCAGCCCTCGTTGCGGCCCCGATCATCTTTTTTATCTATTTGCTCTTTTTGCGGGTGGGTTTAGAGACCTTGATTGTGGCCTTTAAGAACGCTGAGAGTAACCGCCAGATTGCCGAAAACACCCGTGGGCTGGGCAGCGGCATGTAGGCGTAATCTGCAGCTAACCCGATCTAATTCCAGAATTAAACAATTATTTTCTGGAAATATAAAGAGTGGCGCTGATTTCAATGTTTGAGTAATGTATGCACTGGTAGTGTGTTTTTAGGAGACAGGCATAGATGACAAGTTCTGGTGGCGCAGATAAGAAGGTGGCTGCAGGCATCTGTGGCATTTTGCTAGGGGCATTTGGAATCCACAAGTTCATCCTGGGATATTCCCAAGAGGGCGGCATTATGCTGGGCGTTACCATTGGGGGAATGGTCCTGTCCCTCTGTACCTTTGGCCTGAGTGCCTTTGCAACTATGGCTATGGGCATCATTGGCTTGGCTGAGGGTATTATTTATCTCACCAAAAGTGATGAGGAATTTGTTGCCACTTACATCACTGGTAAAAAGCCCTGGTTTTAGGGTGTCACCCCTGCATTGGCTAAACCAGAGGGAGCGGCTGCAACAGAGGTTTTGGCGGTATTGGGTTATTGCCACCTTTGGGTTTCCGATCGCGGCTTCCCTAGGGGTTAGCCTTTTGGGCCTGGATCTGTCTTTCCCAGACTGCCAATTCCAGGCCACCTTTGGGTTTCCTGCCCCCAGTTGTGGGTTGACCCGCTCTTTTCTGGCCTTGGTCCGAGGTGATCTCCCAACGGCATTGCAATACCACCTATTAGGCCCCTTCTTTTTTGCCTTTTTCGTCACCATGGTCGCTACAGCTTTAACTGAGCTGCTGTGGCGACGGTCTTTGATGGCAGTTTATGCTGTCCTGGTTCACTACAAGGGTATTTTGACCCTCTTGGTTGTGGCCCTAGGCTATTACGGTGTCCGGCTCTGGGCCTTATTAGCCAATCCAGCTTTACCCCTAGGTTTAGACCAGATGGGTTGGTGGCAATTCATGTTGGAAGGGGCCAGGGCGCTGTAAGGGTTGGGACAGCTGGGTTGGCAGTCTGCCAGTTAGGACAAGACTGCGAGCCCATTGGTAGAGCAAACCCATACTCCACGAAAACCATAGCCGCTGGTCCTGCGCTTGTCGTTTGCAATTGGAACAGAACTTGTGTTGAAAATCCGCCATCTCAAGCTGTGGTTATTAACCCTCGCCCTGGGGGGCGGCACCCTCAGCGGTGTAGCGCAGTTAGACTTACCCATGGTGATTAAGGGGTACGCCTTGCTCCTGCCCCTACAGGTGGCCGCTTTGCTCTATGTGGCCGCTTGGTATCGCCGCGATCGCAAGCCTTTTTTGCGGTGATGGCGCTAGCATCTGGGGAGAGTATTGTTCATAAAAGCAAGATTCATCAATAGCCATGAACTTGCGTAAACACCCCCTAGATTCGCCAGAAAGGTAGTGATACCTTAGTAATCAGTTAAGCAAAACTAAATAAACGCATAAGCTTATCTTAAACCTCCTCAAGGAGCAAGCTTATGGGTTAGCTCGAAACCAACATTCACACGACTTGATGGCGAGATGAAGGGGCAATTGACTCCGGTCAGCCCATTAATTAAACATCAACCTTCGCTGTATCAAGCTTGTCCACCCCCTAGTTTAGATTTCATTCACTGCCCACTTATTTGTTGTCCTTCTATCACTAGATTCACTACTTTGCATATCCCACGTTAATGGGGTTTAGTCTGCGGAAGACTGAGCCCCATTAGCCTTTTGGGGAGGTAGGGGAGTCAGGGGGTGAGGGTGGAGGGGAGCAAGACAAACCAGGTTTGTCTCTAGATATAGGGTTTATCTTTAGAATTCGCTCGAAATACATCTAGATATGGCGCTTTAGATCGGCTAACCTATGGGCAGCTTCCAGCAGTGCGGGCCGCGATCAACGTGGCATGGCTGTCCGAGGTGGTAAATTTGTACTCATAAAGGTACAGCGTCATGTCCTTCGTCGGCCTGCATATCCACAGTGACTACAGCCTTTTGGATGGGGCCAGTCAACTGCCCGCCTTGGTCAATCGGGCGGTGGAGTTGGGGATGCCTGCGATCGCCCTCACCGACCACGGGGTCATGTATGGGGCGATCGAGCTGATCAAGGTGTGCAAAGGGGCGGGCATCAAGCCGATCATCGGCAACGAGATGTATCTCGTTAATGGCGATATCGAACAGAAATTCAACAGTGCTGGCAAGCGGGTCAGGGTGCCCCGCTATCACCAGGTGGTCCTGGCCAAAAACACCCAGGGCTACAAAAACCTCGTCAAACTCACCACCATTTCCCATTTGCAGGGCATGCAGGGGTCCGGGATCTTTTCCCGCCCCTGCATCAACAAAGACCTACTGGAGCAGTACCACGAGGGGCTGATCGTCACCAGCGCTTGCCTGGGGGGAGAAGTGCCCCAGGCGATTTTGCAAAAGCGGCCCGAAATCGCCCGCCGGGTGGCCCAATGGTATAAAGACCTGTTTGGGGACGATTACTACCTCGAAATCCAAGATCACGGCTCCCCCGAAGACCGGATTGTGAACGTGGAAATCGTCAAGATCGCCCGAGAACTGGACATCAAGCTGATCTGCACCAACGACTCCCACTTCATCTCCTGCAACGATGTGGAAGCCCACGATGCCCTGCTCTGCATCCAAACCGGCAAGCTAATTACCGAAGACAAGCGCTTGCGCTACAGCGGCACGGAATACCTAAAATCCGCCGACGAGATGCGTCAATTGTTCCGCGATCATCTCTCCGATGACGTCATTGAGGAATCGATCCGCACCACCCTGGAAATCGCGGACAAAATTGAGGAATACACCGGCATTTTGGGTCAGCCCCGCATCCCCGACTTCCCCATCCCTGAGGCATTCAGCGGCGCGGAAGATTACATGGCCCATGTGGCCCGAGACGGACTGGTGCAGCGCATGAAGGTGGCCAGCTACGAGGCAATTAGCCAGGAGTATAAAGATCGCCTCGAATACGAGATCGCCATGATGATCCAGATGGGGTTCCCCACCTACTTCTTGGTGGTGTGGGACTACATCCGGTTTGCGCGGGAAAACAATATCCCAGTAGGGCCAGGGCGGGGATCTGCGGCGGGCTCCCTGGTGGCCTACGCCATGGGGATCACCAATATCGACCCGGTACACCATGGATTGCTGTTTGAGCGCTTCCTCAACCCCGAACGGAAGTCCATGCCAGATATTGACACGGACTTCTGCATCCAACGGCGGGATGAGGTGATCGACTATGTGACCGAGAAATACGGCAAGGAGCGGGTGGCCCAGATCATCACCTTCAACCGCATGACCTCGAAGGCGGTGTTGAAGGATGTGGCGCGGGTACTGGATATCCCCTATGCGGAATCCGATCGCATGGCCAAGCTGATCCCAGTCTCGCGGGGCAAGCCCACCAAGCTGAAGGTGATGGTGTCGGACAAAACCCCGGCCCCAGAATTCAAAGAAAAATACGACAAAGATCCCCAAACCAAAAAGTGGCTCGACATGGCCATGCGGATTGAGGGCATGAACAAAACCTTTGGGGTCCATGCCGCTGGGGTGGTGATTTCCAAGGATCCCTTAGACGAGATTGTGCCCTTGCAGCGCAACAACGAAGGGCAGGTGATCACCCAGTACTACATGGAAGATGTGGAAGCCCTGGGCCTGCTGAAAATGGACTTTTTGGGGCTCAAAAACCTCACCATGATCCAAAGGGCCGTAGAAATGGTGGAGGCCGACAGTGGCGAGGTGATTGACCTCGACAACCTGCCCATGGATGATCCCGCCACCTTCAAGCTCTTGGAAAAAGGTGATCTGGCGGGGGTATTCCAGTTGGAGTCTTCGGGGATGCGCCAGATTGTGCGGGATCTGAAGCCCTCCGGTCTGGAAGATATCTCCTCGGTCCTGGCCCTTTATCGACCGGGACCGCTGGATGCGGGGCTCATCCCTAAATTTATCGATCGTAAGCACGGGCGCGAGAAGATCGACTTCGCCGACAAAATTCTGGAACCGATCCTGACCGAAACCTACGGGATCATGGTCTATCAAGAGCAGATCATGAAAATTGCCCAGGATATGGCTGGGTATTCCCTGGGCCAAGCCGACCTGCTGCGGCGGGCCATGGGGAAAAAGAAGGTCTCTGAAATGGAGAAGCATAAGGGCCAGTTCATTGCCGGATCCATGGAGAAAGGGGTGCCCAGAAAGGTGGTCGAGGTGCTCTGGGACCAAATGGTCAAGTTTGCTGAATACTGTCTCAGCTACGACACCGAACTGCTAACGGTGGAATATGGCCCACTCAAAATCGGTCAGATCGTTGAGGAGCAAATTGATTGTCAGGTTTACAGTGTGGATGCCAATGGCTTCATCTACACTCAGCCCATTGCCCAATGGCATTATCGGGGCCGTCAAGAACTCTTTGAATATCAGCTTGAGGATGGTCGCACCATTCGCGCCACTGGCGATCATAAATTCATGACGGATGCTGGGGAAATGCGCTCCATCAACGACATTTTTGAGCAGGGGCTAGAGTTAAAAGAGGCCGAGGTTCCCCCTGTTGAAGCTCCCCATCTAACCGTCCTGCAATATGCATAGTTGGAGAAGAGATCATGTCCCCCGTTCAACTTTCATGCTCTAGCTTAACCCTGACACAGCTTAAAACGCTGGTGAAGATTCAGGATGCTGGTGTACAACCCTATCCCTGGACAGATGTGAGTGGGGTCACGCTGTCTACCCATGTACAGCGGCAGGTTGCAGATTTGCGCGATCGCCTACGCCAAGATCGTCCCCAGCTCATGAACGAGGCCACAGTCTGGGCACGGGCTATTTATCCCCTACTGATGCTGGCCGAGCAAGGGACGATCAGAGCTTGGGCACAGGTTCCACTACGGGCAAAATATCCTGATTTTGAGATTTCTGGCGTAGCCGATGGGGTTTTAGGAAAAGGAGTGACCGGTGATCTTGAAGCCCCTTACTTAGTTGTTGTAGAAGCTAAGCGCGGTGTTGAGGCTAAAAATCCTCAATATCAACTCTACGGCGCAATGCTAGCGGCAGCTCGGCTGAACTGGGAACTGGATGGGCAAGATCCCCAGGTTATTTTTGGGTGTTACACCATCGCCGATGTCTGGACCTTCTCGCGAGGCATGGTAACGGGTCTAGAAAAAGAGCGTCCTACCCTAAGGCTGGAATCTTCTCAGGAATACAGCAGCAAGCTTGAGGCTGACATCATATTAAAAATTCTCACCCAGATTGTGGCTCAAAGAGTTGACGCTATGAGCACGGCTGCTTAGATAAGGACCAAAATCCAATGCTTCAAAATAACTCGCCTCCTTCCTGTCCAAAAGATCCTTAAATCGCGAATCTGGAAAGGAGATTGAAATTATGACGCAGGTTATTTCACAATCATCGTTTACTCGACTGAAACGATATCTAGACGATTATAAGCCTCAGCTTGAAAAAGCAATTATGGCTATCCATACCCTTGAAGCACCGTATGTCGAAGAAGAAGTCTTTACTCAAGCTCTAGCCGATCTACATGTTTCTGCCACCGTTCTGGAATCGTATTCTGAAGGTATGGTGAGTGCGATCGACCAATTTACAAACGCTATATCTGTAGCTACAGCTATCCCTAATAGAGGCTCTGATGAATTTAAAGCTTGAAACTTGCCTAAAAGAAATCGATATTGTTCAGGCAAACATCGCCAGGTTTGACCAAAATGGACTTAACATTAAATCTTGGTGCTTAGCCTTGTGGTCAGGGCTCACTGCCATCGGCATCCAGAGTGGTAATGTGTTTATTGTTTTAATGTCAGTAGTTGTGGTTTCAGCATTTGCCTTTATTGAGGTCACGTATCGCCGATTCCAAATGCGTTTTATTTTTCGATCAGCAGAAATAGAAGACATTCTCAGAACCAATAGCTTGGATGCTTATGAGTATGCGGTGAATACTTCGGCAACACGCTCTAATCCGAGGAATGAGTTCCGATTTGTACTCCGCTCTCCTCAGTTTGCGATTTTCTATCTCATGCTGATGGCGATGACAGTTTTCATTGTTGTAGGCATGATTTTGAACCCGCAACTATTTTCTGGTTTTGATGCCTCTGCTATTTGATCTTAAAAAGAGTGAGCAAATGGTCAAAATTGTTAGTCGTCAATCCTTAGGTATTCAACCCGTCTATGACATTGGGGTGGAGCGGGACCACAATTTTTTGCTGGCCAACGGTTTAGTCGCTTCCAATTGCTTCAATAAATCCCACTCCACGGCCTACGGGTTTGTCACCTTTCAGACCGCCTACCTGAAGGCCAACTATCCGGTGGAGTACATGGCGGCCCTGCTGACCGCCAACAGTGGCGATCAGGACAAGGTGCAGATGCACATTGCCAACTGCATCGCCATGGGCATTGAGGTGCTGCCGCCGGATGTGAACAAGTCGCGGGTGGACTTTACCCCAGAGGGGCAGAAAATCCTCTTTGGTCTGTCGGCGGTGCGGAATGTGGGCCAGGGGGCGATCGAGTGTATTTTGCAGAGCCGCGCTGAGGCGGGGCCATTTAAATCCTTGGCGGATCTGTGCGATCGCGTTGATCTCCACGCCGTCAACCGCCGCGCTTTGGAAGCGTTGATCCTCTGTGGGGCCTTTGATCGCCTGGACCCCAACCGCAACCAATTGATGCAGGACCTGGAATTGGTGATCGATTGGGCACAGGGGCGGGCCAAGGATCGTGCCATTGGTCAGGGCAACCTGTTTGACATGATGTTGGGGGGAGTTGCGGAGGATGCCGCCCCCATGGATGGTTTTGAAAGTGCGCCCAAGGCTGTCCCCGTCGCGGACTTTGATCCCCAGGAAAAGCTGAAGCAGGAGAAGGAACTGCTGGGCTTTTATATTTCCGACCATCCCCTCAAATCGGTGCAAAAGTCTGCCCGCATCCTCGCCCCCATCAATCTGGGGGATATGGAGGCTCAGCCGGACAACATCACCCTCAGCGCCATTGCCATGTTGGCCAATGTCAAACCTGTGGTCACCAAAAAGGGCGATCGCATGGCCATTGTGGTGCTTGAGGACTTGACCGGCAGTGTGGAAGGGGTGGTCTTCCCCCGCTCCTATGAGCGTATTGGTCAGCACATCCAGCCCGATGCCCGGTTGATGGTGTGGGGCAAGTGCGATCGCCGCGACGATCAGGTGCAGTTCATCGTGGATGATGCTGAACCCATCGAAGCGGTGCGCTTGGTGATGGTGGAACTGGATCCCCGCATTGCCGCCGATATTGAGCAGCAGCACCGCCTCCGCAACGTCATTCGCAGCAACCAGGGGGATGATCCCGGCTATGCACGGGTGCCTGTGATTGCGGTGATCGGTGGCCAACAGCAGCGGCAAATCGTGCGGCTGGGGGCACAGTTTCGGGTGAAGGATCCCGAAGCCGCCATCCATGCCCTCGCCCGCGCCGACTTCAAAGCCCGTATGACGCCCTTGATCAGCGCCTAGGGGGTTCTTGGGTCTGACGGAGCCCGAGTACTCTTTGGCGGCAGTCCCCGTCTCCCTTAGCGCCTCTGCTCCCCTACCCCAGGCAACGGTTGGCAAACTTACGCCGCGATGTACTAGGCGGCGGCCAGGGTCAACTCATGCTCAACCACCTTGAGATTGGTGTAGAGATTTTCCAAAATCGGCTTGCCCTCTGGGGTGACCTCCAGGTAGCGAATGCCGTGATGGACGTATTGGGAAACCACATTCCAATAAAACCTGGGGTATCCGGCCCGTAAATCCAAGGGTTTCTGGTAGCCCAGGGCTTGATTGCCCCCAGTTTCCTCAAACTCCTGGAACAGGGCTGGAATTTTGGCCAGGTAGTTGGGATCGCTCAACTGACCAATGAGATCAGCGGCGCGGGTTAAGCCGGGGTAGTCGAGGGTGCAGCGGTGGGCTTCGTCCTGGGGCACCGGGAATCGGGTCAGTTCGATGTACCGTTGCAGCCGTAACCCATCAATCTGGGGGTGGTGGGCAAATCGTTCCGCCACAAACTGCTTGCCGCGATCCACATGAAAGGGGGTGAGGCTGGCCCCGGTGGCGGTGGGGGGCAGGGTAATACTGTCGGCACCGACCCCTGTGGCAAAACGGTGCTCGTCGGGGCGATCGCCCTGGCAAATCCCCTTGATGTAGCCGATGTCGTGGCACAGCAGGGCCAGCAGAAAGTGTAGCCAATCCTCTGGGGTGACACTGTGCTCACAACGGTGCTTACCTTGCAGAATTTCCTGCCCCACCAACGTCACTTGGATGGTGTGTTCTAGGTTGTGGTAAGCGGCATCGCTGCGGGCGATCGCCATCAAGACCTCTGTGGTCACCTCCCCCAGAAGTTCGCCGTAGGTATCAAAGCCCTTGCCATAAGCAAAGCGGTAGGCGGTTTGCAAATATTGCACACAGCCGCGAATGCGCAGGGGAATGGAGGTCGCCATGGAATCTTAGTCGCCGCAACGATCGCGCCACGTCAAGTGGGGGTAGTGCGCAACCCTGACAGCACCCGGAACTTGCTGGGGTACCCGGTCACCTTCAGACTGCCCCCAAACCCAAACGAGTTCACCATACGCCAACCCCTAGGGGCTGGGCATGTTGCCTGCAATACAACGATCCCCTGTAATAACCGTTCCCCCAGTTGAGCTTGGCGCGAATAACCCTACCTTCTGGCTCCCTC
Organism: Cyanobacteriota bacterium; assembly: GCA_027592485.1. Taxonomy (GTDB): domain Bacteria; phylum Cyanobacteriota; class Cyanobacteriia; order Phormidesmidales; family Phormidesmidaceae; genus PCC-6406. The sequence goes on along the minus strand of JAQCKL010000060.1, from coordinate 19 downwards.
CTTCGACTTCGCTCAGGAC
>JAQCKL010000059.1 GCA_027592485.1 Cyanobacteriota bacterium | reverse complement strand
TGACCGCTCTTTTGTTATGCAAATTGAGGCCAACTCCAAAAATGCTGAAATTGTCAAAACCATCATTACCCTCAGTAATCGCTTGGGTCTCAAGGTTATTGCCGAAGGCATTGAAACAGAAGCACAACTCAACTATTTGCAGCAATTGCACTGCGATCTGGGCCAGGGGTATTCCTTTGCACCCCCCCTGCCTCCCGCCGCCGCCACTGAGTTTTTGGTCAACTTCAGGATGGGGGAGACTCAGGCAGCAAGATGATGTCCGACGAAGAACCTACCGGATGGTGGGCATTGCTATCGGGGCTACAATGGCTCGCCCAAAGCGGGGATAGTCTTTCCCAGAAACCGCCTAAGTAGATAGGCTGAATTAACCTGAGTTCGGGATCAGAAAATTCCCTGGTAAAGCAGGCTCCCGGTCCCCGCCCTCCGCCCCCCTTACAAAGCGGGAACGGCGGTTAACTTGAGGGCCAGCACCTGAACTACGGCACTGGGACCTTGGTGAAAGGAGCCTTCCTGGATCTCACGTTCCAGTTCTAGGGCATGGCGAAACTCTAGCCCCACCAGCTCTTGCTGAAGGGTCGCCAACTCCATCATCAGATTCGCCGTCGGTGGCCCACCAGTGTTCAACGTTAGCTGACGGGGCGTATAGGCTTCGAGGACAAAAACGCCCCCTGGCCGCAGCCCAGCCACAACTTGCCGATGGATCTGGGCACGCAGAGGCAGCGGTAAGTGACAGAAAATCGAGATGATGCCATCCCAGGCATCGGGCTGAATCACGAAATCGGCCAGATCTGCCACGATGGTTTCTATCTCCACAGACCTTTCTGCTGCTAGCTTCTGGGCTTTTTCCAAGCCAACGGGGGAGGCATCTACTGCAGTTACAGTACAGCCCTGCTGGGCTAAATACACCGCATTTCGCCCTTCCCCCTCGCCCAGGCACAGCACCCGCCCCTGGGGAATCTGTTCGATAACCTGAACCAGAAAATCATTGGGGTGCTTGCCAAAGGCATAGTCAGGTTGGCTGTAGCGCTCATTCCACATGGTTGATAACCGCGATCGCAAATCATAGTGAATCCTGTTTGATTCCCCTACTCACCATAGGCGCTGCCCGCCACCTTGCCGCGAAACACCACATAGTTGTAGATGTTGTAAAACAGCATGATCGGAATTAGCACCCCAATAAAAGTGAGCATAAACACCAGGGCGCTGGGGGAAGCTGCCGCCTGGTAGATAGTAATTTGGGTAGGGATAATGTAAGGAAACACAATTAGCCCTAACCCAATAAAGGTGAGCAGAAAAATCAAAATTGTCCAGATAAAGGGCGTGACTTCTTCCTCTTGATTCAGGCTACGCAGGAGTAGCCCCACTAACACCACCCCCAGCACTGGAATCACGGCGAAGACATAGACCAACGGCGGGCTAAATAAACGCGTTCGTACAGCTTCGTAAACAATGGGAGTCGCAATGGTGATCAAAATCGCGCCGATCACGGTCGTGATAGCGGCCAGTTTAGCCGTGCGGAAATGGGTCTTTTGTAGGTCCCCCTCGGTTTTTAAAATCAGGTAAGTGGAGCCGATCAACACGTAGCCCTGAATTAAGGTCAGGGCGACTAGGAGCGATCTCCAGTCGAGCCAATCCCAGGTGGAGCCGATAAAGTGACCGGCCTCATCTACCGCAATCCCTTCAATCACACTCCCCAGGGCAAAACCCTGGCCCAGGGCCGCGAGGAAACTGCCTGCCCCAAAGGCAAAATTCCACAGCAGCTTGCGCTGGGAATGCTCCCGAAATTCAAAGGCTACCGCCCGAAAAATGAGCCCGAAAATCATCATGAAAATGGGAATATACAGGGCGCTGAGGATGGTGCCATAGGCCAGGGGAAAGGCTCCAAACAGGGCTCCCCCCATCAGCACCAACCAGGTTTCATTGGCATCCCAAATATTGCCCAGGCTGGTCATCAAAAGACTGCGCCGCTCTTCGTCGGAGCTAGTGAGCGACAAAATGCCCACCCCCAGATCAAACCCATCGAGCATGACGTAGAGAAACAGGAATAGAGCCAGAATGACGAACCACACCTGGGGCAAAAAATGTACTAATGCGTCCATATCAATGACCTACTGTTGGGCTTCGAGGGGACGTTGATCGGGCACAAAGGTAGCGGGTTCGGTCTCCACCGCTGTTTGATTGTCTAGCCCTGGCACCGGTAACTCTAGATTGGGGCCTTGGCGGATGATGCGGCTGCCAAAGTACAGGGTCGCAACAAACAGGATCGAGTACACCACCGCAAACAGGGTCAGCGACGTTAGCACATTACTAGCGGGAAGCTGGGAGGCCGCATCGGCGGTGCGAATTTGGCCGTATAGGGTCCAGGGTTGCCGCCCCACACAGCGCACAATCCAGCCCGATTCCACGGCGATGTAGCCCAATGGGGCGGCAAAGATCCAGGTGCGCAGCAACCAGGTTTGCTGGCCAATCTTTTCGGTAGAGAGATTGCCCAAGAGCCACTGCAAGACGCTCCACAGCATCAGCCCGGCCAAAAAGAAGCCAATGCCGCTCATGATGCGGAAAGCGTAGTAGATCAGCCCCACCATGCGAGGGCGATCGCTCGGTGCCCACTCCTTCAGCCCCAACACCGGCTCAGACAGATTCTTCTTAAATTCCAAAATGTAGCCCAACCCATTGGGAATGGTGATTTCCCATTTATTCGTCTGGGTGGTTTCGCTGGGGATCGCCAGCAGACTCCAGTCTGCTGGCTGTCCGGCGGGGCTGGTGTCCCACTTGGCTTCCATGGCGGCCAGTTTAGTGGGCTGGTAGTGGGCCACCTGTTCAGCACTGAGGTGGCCAATGTAGATTTGCAGCGGCGTAACGGCGATGGCAGCGGCCAACACAATTTTGAGCGATTGACTAAAGAAGGCTTGCTGGCGGTTGTTGAGAATGTACCAGGCGCTAATGCCACCAATCACAAACAGCGAGGTTTCCAGGGTGGCAAAGAACATGTGCGACACGCTCTTGACCATGAAGGGGTTAGCGATCGCCTGAAAATAGTCGCTGACCATAAACTTGCCGTTGACCATCTCCCCCCCCGCTGGGCTTTGCAGCCAGGAGTTGGCCACCAAAATCCAGAAGGTCGATAGGTTGGCCCCAAAGGCCACCATGATCGTCGCCAGGTAGTGGATCACCGGGTGAACCCGCCCCCAGCCAAACAGCATAATGCCCAGGAAACCAGCCTCTAGCATGAAGGCCATGGCCCCCTCAAAGCCTAGAATGCTGCCAAAGAAATCGCCCACAGCCTCTGAGAACGGTGCCCAGTTAGTGCCAAACTGAAACTCCATCGGCAGCCCCGAGGCCACCCCAATACCAAAGTTAAGCACGTAGAGCTTTGACCAGAAGCGGGCATGGCGGTAGTAGTCAGGGTTGCGCGTCTTCAGCCAAAGCCCTTCCACAATCACCAGGTAAATGGCCATGCCCGTGGTCAAAACGGGCCAGAGCATGTGAAAAATGGCCGTCAACGCAAACTGCATCCGAGAGAGGGCGACGGTATTTGATAAAAGGTCCATGGGTCCTCTACAAATGGATGAAGGGCTAAACACTGACCTCACCAATACCGTACTTCATCAAAGACTCGAATCACCCCGGTTTTGCTAAGGCTTTTAGGAGGTAAATAGGGTTGCCACGAAATTGCTTTGGTAACCCATACGCCATGGCTTTGAGGATAAGTTCACCACAGTTGAGGCGGATGGGTATGACGTTGTCATTACATTGGGGATATCACCCGCAAGGAGATTCGGCAGGCGGTGGCTGAGTTGGGCCGTCGAGATGGACTTCAATCAATCATCAACAACAGTTCAGACGCTCCAGGCACCATCCTGACAGACTGTAATCAGGACCTTCGCGATCGATTTGCGACTGCCGACCTGATTATTGCCAGGGGACAGGGAAATTTTGAGACTCTTAGTAGTGACGAGCCTGGCAATATTTTTGTCCTAATTCAAAGTCAAATGTCTGGTGATTGCAGATCGGGTTAACCAACCGCTCGGGATGCAAATGTTGGTACATTCCAGAGCTGGTGTCGCGCATGGGGTGTGATCATAGCTCCACCCTACTCCTGATCCCACATCCGCAATTGCAGAAACACCAGCCCTAAGGCCAGCCCCATCAACACGATCGCCGCCGCTGCCGCATACCCAAAGTCAAACTGGGCAAAGGCCTGCTGATAGATGTAGTACACCAAGACGTTGGTGCTATTGAGGGGGCCGCCGCCGGTGATCACATACACCTGTTCGAAGCTACGCAGGGTAAAAATCCCTGTGGTTACCAGGGCAAAAACCATCGTCGGGCGTAAACCCGGTAGGGTGATATGCCAAAACTGCGCCCAGGGGCCAGCCCCATCTAACGCTGCGGCCTCATAACGACTGCGGGGAATCGCCTGCAACCCCGCCAAAAACACCACCAGGTTGAAGCCCAACTGCTTCCAAACACTCAACCCGATCAACACCGGCATCGCCCACAGGGGACTGCTCAACCAGGGAATGGGCGCAAACCCCAGGGCGGTCATCACCCCATTCATAGGGCCTTCGGCCTGAAACAGCCAGCGAAAGCCGAGGCCCACCGCCACCAGGGAGGTCACGGATGGGATAAAGTAGGCCGCCCGCAACAGCCCCCGCCATCGCAGGGCTTGATTCAGCAGCACCGCTAGCCCCAGGGGAATCACCACGCTAGGGATGACGGTGGCGACGGTGAAATACAGGGTGTTCCAGAGCACTTGCCCCACATCTGGATCAAGCCACAGGCGCTGATAATTGTGCCAGCCCTGCCACTGCAACCCAGCGCGGGTGAAGCTGCCGGTGGTGAAACTCAAAACGAATAAGTAAAGGATGGGGCCGAAGACAAAGACGCTCAAGAGTCCCAACGCTGGGGCCAATAACGCCCAAGCGATCGCCCCTTCGCCATGGCCTGGGTGACGGGATGGGGTCATGACGGTGTCGCGGCTGTGCCCATAAAACGCCCCCATAAAAAAGGGTGACCTTGCGGGGTCACCCTAGCATCATTTGCTGAGAGGAGAACACAAACTGCAGAGTCAGCCTGTGTGTTTCTAAGTTGAATCTAGTATAGCTTATTGAAATTGAGTGTCAATAAAATTGCCCTGATTATCATCCATGGGTCCGAGTCAACTGTGCAGTAGATGTCTCCATAGGTGGCGGATCACCCTCAGGGGAAAGGGCTACACCGTTAATCCATGGCAGGGGTTTCCTGGCTGCAGCCCTTGATCTCACCTGGCAACTGTTGTCAACTAAAGGCTAAGGACTTGGGGCAGCCTGGGGCCGATCGCCCCTCAAGGCCAGCCTTGGACCATCGCGACGAGTCCCTTATAGTTGAGATAGACCTTTGATTACCGACGTTCCGTCTAAAGACCATGCAACACCGCTTCACCTGCACCCTCTGGGGATGGCTTTTGGCCAGTTTTGTTTTGCTGGGAAGCGGGCTGTTGCCCAGTGCCGCCGAGGCAACCGGCATCTACCAAATGCCCCAGCTATCGGCGGGTAGTCCCACCTGGGTCATTGATGATGCCGATCTGTTGAGTCGGCTGAACCTCGGCAAAATTAGCGATCGCTTCGCCACCTTGGCCGACACCACCGGTAATGAGGTGCGGGTGGTGACCTTCCACCGGCTGGACTATGGGGAAACCCCCGACAGTTTTGCTAAGGCCCTATTTGAGAAGTGGTTCCCGACCCCAGAAGCCCAAGCCAATCAAGTGGTGGTGGTGCTGGACGATGTCACCAACGGTGCGGCGGTACAGGTTGGGCCAGAGGCGGCGACGCTGCTGACTGAAGACATTGCCCAGAGCATTGCTGCCGAAACCATTGCGGTGCCATTACGCCAGGGCGGCAAGTACAATCAAGCCTTTTTGGAGGCGAGCGATCGCCTCGTGGCCGTGCTCTCAGGGGAAACTGATCCCGGTCCGCCCGTGGTGGACGAGTCCTTTGAGATTGTCAGCACCTTTAGCAGCGCCGAAGAAACCGAAGAAAATCGCGGCAATGCCACGGTGATTGTGGTGGGCTTTTTGATTGCCGCAACGGTGATTCCGATGCTCACCTACTACGCCTACATGTCGATGGGGGGTTGAGGCGTAGATCAGCCGGGGAGGGCAAGGGATCTGGGGGATCGGAGTGGATTTACAAACCCAGTCATTAGTCCTGGATGTATTCTGCGCCAGTCAGTAGCGCGGTTTCGGCTCGGATGAATTCGCGGCCCAGGTATGCAGCGTGGTCGAGGCGGGTGACGGGGCTGGGCTGATCAAGGTTTTCAAATAGGGCGACGCACAGTTCTTTGGCGGTACGACCGGTATAGACCTGGGTATGGGGCCGAGGGGCTCCACCATTGCAGGGCAGGGGTTTGCCGGTGTCTGGATCGCAGGCGACCCCTTTATCGTTAATGCTATTGCCAAAGTGCTTGGCACAAATCTGCTGCTGCTCGCGATCCAGGTAGATCAAAAAATATCCCCCCGGATCGAGGTCAATGTGGCGGTTAGAGAGGGCGTTATCCAACGCGATCAGGGCGTTGGTATCGGGCAGATCAAGGGTAGTGGCCATGGTGATGAAGGGGAATATACCCAAGGTTGAGCAGGGCAGGGTCTAATTGAGACCAATCCAGAATCTGTAGGGGCGCAGGGGCCTGCGTCCTCCCAGAAATCCTGCGATCGTCCTGAAATCGTTGCACAGCCCATTTCTACGGGTTAACCATTGTAGCCCTTCGGTTCCGAGGCGAACCAGCGGCGAATCAGCTCGATCTGGATGCCCCTCCGAATTGGTACCGGAGTCGGTCGAAGGGGCTAGGAAGGGAGGATAGAATTCACCACGTCTTCTAAGGTGCCTAACCCACACCCAATGGGGCTTTCGGCCCAGGCCAGCAAGGCAGGTACCCGCTGCCCTTGGGGAGCCGAAGCCGGGGGGACATTCCCCGCTGGGGGACTGAGGGCAAACACCACCTGCTCAAACTGTGGCCCCGGCAAGCTCGACAGCAGCTTAAATAACGCCAACCGCTTTTGAATGGGGTTGGTCGCTGCTGTTGGGGTTGGGGCATTGGCAGCAGTGGAGCCAGAACTTGCCCCTGTGCCCGCCGCGCTAGAGGTCGGTTTTGGCGCTGTTGCTTCAGCCTCTGGAGCCATCAACGCATCCACCACCCGCCGAATCCCCTGCACCACATTCAGAAAGGCCTCGTCTTGATCCTCCCAACGGGTGACCGGCTTCGCGTCCTTGGGCAACGCTTGTAAAGCGGCAATGGGAGTGCCCGTGATATCGACGGGCTTCAGAATGATGGGAATCACCCGAGCCGTCCCGGCCTGATCCCGCTCCAGGGCTTGGGTCAGCTCCACATCGTTGATGTAGTTGGAGGCCATGAAGCGGGGGGTGACTAAGAGCAAAATGATCCGGGCAGCGGCTAAGGCCGCCTTAATTTGCGGATCCCATTGGGTGCCCGCCTCCAAGCTCCGGTCCTGCCAGGGCTTGATTTTGTTCTGGCGGACCAGGTTCGACAGGTGAACTTCGAGTTCTTCTTTTAAGTCCTCATCCTTGTGGGAATAGGAGATAAAGACATCGAGCGGGCCGGTGGTAGATTGCGGGGCTGGCATGGGATTGGAGGAAGCATTCTTTGACGGTGGGATCGGTCCGACGGCAGTCTCAGCTTCAGCAGCGTTCAGGAGTACCGGGGTTAAATGTCCAGGGATGCCTTCCAGTTGGATGGCGGCACAGCCCAGCTTATAGGCAAAGTCTACATTGCGACCGGCACCCAGGGCATCGTAAAAGCCGACGGCAAAAGCGATCGCCGCTTTATCCCCAATCCGTTGATTCATCCCGATCACATAGGGGATGTGTTCGGCAATGGCTTGGGCCTGGACCTCGGAGTAGCAGCCATTAAGCACCACGCACTGAATCTGATCGGCAAATAGGGCAAACAACCCCGCCAGGGCTGCCCCATCGACCCGTTGGGTATTCCCCGCCTCATCCTCAAAAAATAAACCCGCTTCACCGGCCCCATGACCCGAGAAGTGAATGATTTGCGGATTCACATCCAGCATCGCCCGCTGAATATCGCGGGGGCGCACCGCTAACCGCTGCTCTAGGGTGAACTGATCCCGCTGCTGCGATCGCCGCAGCCCTTCGCCGATATCACGCAGTTCTTGGTCAAGGCGCAGGCGACCGGTGTCTTTGGGGTTGGCCGCTAGGAACAGAATCGTGGCGGGGGCAGGGCGGGAGGAGGGCATTGAGGGCTGGATGGAAGAGGGGCAAATCGATAAATCGTGGCTCAATTATGGCCCCATTGACCCAGCAAGGATAGGTTTGACCTGCGTCGGCCCCCACCAGTCGCAGTCGTAGCGTTGTGGGTGATGGCCCCCGGCCCTCCGCAATCGTAGTGGACCTGTGCCGCCACGTCCTGTAGCGCTGACCACGTTGCTTAGGGCATGTCGGATCGCTTTGATCCCTAGCGCCGCAGCCCAGTGACTTGCAGTCTTGTTCTAACCGGACTGGCGACTGCTATGGGACAGCCGTTTTTGGAGGGTGCGGATGTGGATGGCGCGGCTGGCTAAGGGGGCCACCCCGTCCTGACATTGCAGATAAATCTTGCCAGAGAAGAGCTGGCGAATCGTATCCCGCTGGTAAACCCGCACCCCGTCAGATTCCGTGGCGAGGGCATAGCCCATTTCCCCTAGGGTGGGTTCGAGCGATCGCAAAAACGTCTTCCGATTCGTAAAGGGCACTTCCATGGTCATGGTGTGGTTGTAGAACCCACCCAGCAGGCCCCCCACCGCTCCCACCGCCAACGCCAGCTCCCCTGACACCCCGCTCATGCCGATGCCAAAGGTCTTTGCCGCCAAGAGCATAGATACAAGGGCGGAGCCCGAAAAGTAATAGAGGCCGGTTAGGGCAAACCCTGGTCCGGTCGGGAGGATCAGGCTGGGACGATCTCTGGGGGTTTCCGGAGACTCAGACATAGGGTTCACACATCCAAAAGCACGATTTACATTATCAAGCTTTATGGCTGACTCCACCTACCCCCTTCTCAAAAGGTGGGGGGATCAGGTCATAATCTCCAGAGGCATACCGTGTGAGGCCCCCATTTACATGATCGATGTTGAGCATCTCCATAAGGTTTATGGCTCTACTACCGCCATTCGAGATGTCACCTTTCGGGTAGAACCGGGTGAAATCCTCGGGTTTTTGGGACCGAATGGGGCGGGTAAAACCACCACCATGCGGATCCTGACCGGATATTTGCCCGCCACCAGCGGCACCGCTCGGGTCGCTGATTTTGATGTCCATCAAGATTCCATGGCAGTGCGCCAGCGCATTGGCTATTTGCCCGAGAGCCCACCGCTATATCTCGACATGACGGTGGCGGGCTATCTCAATTTTGTGGGGCGCATTAAGGGGTTATCGGCGGGCGATCGCCCGCGCCAAGTGGATTCCGCCATGGCCCGGTGCGGTCTAGCGGATAAGCGGGATGTGTTGATCCGCAAGCTGTCGAAGGGGTACCGCCAGCGGGTGGGCATTGCCCAAGCGATCGTCCATGATCCGCCGGTGATTGTATTGGATGAGCCCACCTCCGGGTTAGACCCCCGCCAAAACAATGAGATGCGGCAACTGATCCGGTCTTTGGCTGGGGACCACACGATTATTCTCTCGACCCACATCCTGCCGGAGGTAAGCGCCACCTGTAACCGGGTGGCCATTATCAACCAGGGGCAGGTGGTGGCCATCGATAGCCCTGAGGCTTTGATGAGTAGACTGGCGGGGGAACTCACCTATGAGGTGGAGGTGCGGGGTGATCTCTCCGCCATTGAGCACCATCTCGGCACCGTGGCTGGGGTAGCCCAGGTGGAACGGCTTTCCCCCGAAATCGCGACGGAGCACCATTATCGCTTTCGGGTCACCGCTGAGCAGGCCGCCGTGCCGGGTGAGGCGATCGCGGCCACCTTGGTCCAAGCGGGATTGGGGCTGGGGGAATTACGCCGCCAGCAGGTCAGCCTGGAGGATGTGTTCTTAAACTTGACCACCGAGGAACCCGCAGAGGAGCCCGCCGCCGCACCCGCTCCTAACGAAACCGATCCCGAGACGGCGGCGAATGGGTTTTAGCGTTAATTCATAGCCCTCGGGTGAACGGTAAGGGCAGGTTCAGCCCATGTTTGATCGGACCTGACCCATGCGGCTTCGCTAAACCCCGTCCTTAACTACCCGTCCTTAACTAACAGAACTTATGTTTTCTTGGAGTTCTCTTTGCGAACGACTATGACATCTATCAGAACCGTGCTAGGTAACCTGGCGGCGATTTACCGCCGGGAGTTGCAGGGGTACTTTGCGTCCCCCCTCTCGTACATCATTGCGGGGGTGTTTTGGCTCTTGGGTGGCTTCTTTTTGACGGTGATTTTGCTCAGCCCCGACGGGCTCATTGCCCAGGTTGCGCGCCAAGATCAAGCGGGGCAATTGGGCCTGGGTGCGCCGAGTGTAGATGTGGCCTATGAGTTTTTGCAGTACTACCTGGGGCTACTGGGCTCCCTGTCGATGTTTGTGCTGCCGATCCTATCTATGGGGCTCTATGCCGAGGAGCGCAAGCAAGGCACCCTAGAGCTGCTGGCCACCTCTCCCATTACCAACTGGGTGGTGGCCCTCGGCAAGCTGATGGCGGTGGTCACCTTTTACACCACCATGGTGTTGCCGTTGATGTTTTGCGAGGCGATCGCCCTCGGGGCCTCGGAACCGGCCATTTCCCCGCTCCTGATGATCATTGGCCACGGTGGGCTGATTTTGCTGGCCGCCAGCGTCCTGTCCTTAGGCATGTTTTTATCCTCATTGACCAGCAGCACCGTGCTCTCGGCGTTCATGACCTTTGCCTTGGTCATGTTTTTGTGGATTGTGGATGCCTTGGCGCGATCGCTGCCCGGTGCCAGCGGTGAAGCCTTGGCCCACCTCTCGTTGCTGAAGCATTTCACCGACTTTACCCAGGGGATTCTCGACACCAGCGGTATTGTGCTGTTTGTCTCCTACATCCTCCTGGGCTTGTTTTTGACGGCGCAATCGATTGAAACCCTGCGCTTTCAGCGCAATTGACCGTGCCGTTTACCCGAAGCATTTTGGTTAATACCCTATGAGCGGACGATCTCTGTCTTTGCAATGGCTCAAATTCCTGACCTGGCCGGGTCTAGCCCTATCCACCGCTGGCCTAGTGGCCGGTGGTTTATCCGGCTGGCAATGGCTCCCCGTCGTGATGCTCCTGGTGGGAATTGGCCTGTTGCTGGTGGGCTTCAGCTTTAGTGGAGGCCGGTTCTGGCAGCAGCGATCCACCCAGGCGGGCACCAATGCCACCGTTGCCGTCCTGGCCCTGGTGGTGATTTTGGGTCTGGTCAACTTTCTGGCGGTGCGGTCATCGACCCGGCTGGACCTGACCGAAAATCAGATTTTTACCCTGGCCCCAGCCACCCAAACCATTACCCAGGCCCTCACCACCCCGGTGAAAGTGGTGGTGTTTGATGTGGCCCAAAATGCCCAGGATGTGCAGATCCTCAAGGGTTACCGCAGTCTGACCTCAAACTTCAGCTACGAATATATTGACCCCTACGCCAACCCCCAACAGGCCCAGGCCTTTGGGGTAACAGCACCGGGCATGGTGTTTTTAGAAGTGGGAGAGGATCGTCGCTTTTTGCAATCGGTGGGCACCCCCGACCCCCAAGGGCTGGGGGCACCGGAGCGCCTATCGGAACGGCGCTTGACCAATGCCCTCGACCAAATTGTGAACGATCGCACCCTGACGGTGTACTTCACCCAGGGCCACGAAGAACTCACCATTGACGGCAGCGCAGCGGGCTATGCCACCGCCGCTGCCAATTTGGAAGAAAAAAGCTACGTCGTCGCACCCTTGAATCTGGCGGAGGAGCAGGCGGTACCTGCCGATGCGGATGTGGTGGTGGTGGCCGGTCCGGCCCAGGACTTTTTTGAGGGGGAAACCAAGGCCCTACAGGACTATCTCGATCAAGGGGGCGGCGTCCTGCTGCTGCTAGATCCCCGCACCGATGGGGGTTTAACCCCGCTGCTCAACGATTGGGGGGTCGTCCTCGACGATCGCCTCGTCCTCGACACCTCTGGCACCGGTCAGTTTGTGGGCCTCGGCCCGGCGGCACCGCTGGTGTCAGATTATGGATCCCACCCGATCACCCAGGAATTTGGCCAGGGGCGATCGTTCTTCCCCCTGGTGCGGCCCGTCGAAACCGAAGAACTGGAGGGCACTACCACCACTCCACTGCTGTTTACCAACGCCCAGAGCCAGGCCGAAGCGATCTCCGACGATGGTAATTTGGCCTTTGATCCGGAGGCCGCCCCCGAGGGGCCTTACGTGTTGGGGGTAGCCCTCAGCCGTCCGGTGTCTGAGGCGGTTGATCGTGAGGATGACACGGCGGATGCAGCCTCTACCCCCGAGACCAGTGAGGCGGAAGATACAGCGGATCTAGACCCCTTGGCATCGGCCATTGCCGACAACAGCGAATCTCGGCTGGTGGTGATTGGCAATTCCAGCTTTGCCAGCGATGGGCTGTTTGAACAGCAGCTCAATGGCGATGTGTTCCTGAATTCGGTCAGTTGGCTGGGGCAGCAGGGGGATGACACCCTGTCGATCCAACCGAAAACGGTGACCAATCGCCGCATTCTGATTACCCCCCAACAGCAAATTGGGTTAGGGATTTTCTCTTTACTGGTGCTGCCCTTGCTGGGGTTGATTATGGCGATTTTGATGTGGTTACGGCGGCGATAAATCCATGGCGTTAAAGAAAAATACAGTGGTGCTGGTGGCGATCGCCCTCCTGCTCGGGGGGGCGGTGCTCATCATGGAATCCCAGCGGGGCCAAGGCCCCACCGCCACCGAAACGGAGGGGGAAGCGGGGCCGATTTTCGACTTCTTGGAAACCGATGTCACCGGCCTGCATATCGAAACCCAGACCCAGGAGGTCACCTTTGAGCGAGATGACCTCGGGTTTTGGCAAATGACGGCACCGGAGGCGGCTCCGGCGGAAGAGGCGGCGATCGCCTTTTTGCTAAGTCGCCTCAACACCGATGGCCGTCTGCGGACGATCACCGTCGATGCGTCGGCCCAGGCAGATTTTGGCTTGGATGTGCCCTTGGCCACCGTCGATATCACCTTGGCCGATGGCACCACCCACCTGTTTGTATTGGGCGACCCCGACTTTAGCGGCAGCGCCTACTATGCTTTGGTGGATCCGGCCTCGATTCCGCTGCCCGATGATGCCGGGGAGGTGGCGGCCTTGGTG